>JAFCCB010000028.1 GCA_017610445.1 Candidatus Dojkabacteria bacterium | reverse complement strand
AAAGGAGGTGTTTTATGGCTAAAAAGATAATAAGGACAAAAACTAATGTTATTGGTGCCTGGACTTTTTTAATTGGCGTGATTTTGGCTGTTGGTATTGGATTGTTCAGTGCGCAGTTAGGTTCAAAGATAACTTATGTTCTTGGGTTCTTGGTTGTGCTTGGAATTGTCATTGGATTGCTTAATATAACTGTCAAGGAAAGTTCTAAATTTCTGTTAGCATCATTAGTGTTAGTTATTGTAACTTATATGGGGCAGGGAGTTTTAATAATAATTCCTCAGATAGGAAGTATCCTTAGTGTATTATTAGTGTTATTTGTTCCTGCAACAATAATCGTAGCATTGAAAACTGTGTTTGAACTTGCAAGGGATTAATTTATTTTGTTTTTTATTAATTCCTTATATTACTATATTATAAGATTAATATCTCTTAAGTTTTTTTAATACTCTTTAGGACTAAAGTATGGCTGAGAGATTTTAATATTTTTAAAAAATAACATCTTCTCCATACTAAAGCGGGGAGTTTTCTTTTTAATATCTGTTTACAATTTTTAGTTACACAAAACAGAACTTAAGCTTCTCATCTACTCAAAGTTTTGCGATTTTTTCTGCATTTAAAAATAAAAGCTATTTTCTCAATTGAATAGAACCTATATTATCTTAAAAGATATTAAAATTATTTAGGCAACTCATTTATATTTATAATATCTGAATTATCAAAAGCAAGTCCTGGGCAGGCAGTATTTATCCAAGAATCAATATTAAAGTTTTCAAATTGGGTTATATCTATATTATTAGATATGAAGATGTATGGCTGTTTACCTTGTTTTTTTAGATTATTTTTAAGTTGAATTGCTTGTTTTAGGTTTTCCTGCCCTGGTTTTGTTGAAACCAAAATGCCGATTTTATTTGCTTTTAAAAATTTAATAAGTGCTGTTTTTCTTTTTGCTTTAACTTCTTTTGTTTCTTTTTTTGGAATTTTGATTATCTTATTATTTTCTAGGATGTGGATAGTTGGAGATTGGAGCATAAGATTTTGCGCATGAAATCTTCCTGTTGAAATTAATAATATAGGTAATTTTGTTTTTATCTTAGTGCAACCTAAAACCTGCTGAAATTTCTGGACTTTTATTTTATTTTTTTCTAATTGTTGTTTAATTTTAAAAGCGAGATTTTTGTATTGAATGGAATAAGCAAGGAAAAGTTTTTTTGGAAGCTTTGCTATTTGTGTTTTGCTTAGCTTAATGTTTAGATTTTTTTGGATTGCTGGGATGTATAATATAGGTTTCATTTTATTGGTTTTTATTTACAATCTATAATCTTATAAATTTATTAAGTTATGCAGATGAGTTATTTAATGAACCCAAGCATCTCATTTTTCGAGCGTAATATATTATAAGATATTGATATTTAATCATTATCTTAAAAAGAAACTTATTTAAATAATTAATCATAGGCATATTTATTAAAAGAGAATTATAGAAATGAAAACAAAAGAAAATAAATCATTTTTTTTAATGCAATTTGGAGATACTCCTCAATTAAGAGTTTTAGATTTTTTAATAAAAAATCATTTTTTTGATTTTCCTATGACTGAAATAGCGAGGGAAAGCAATGTAAGTTATAATTCTATTGTAACTTTTTTTCCTAATTTTATTAAATCTGGAATTGTTGTGAAAACAAGAAAAATTGGAAAATCTGATTATTTTAAATTGAATTTAGAAAATCCTTTTATAATGAATTTAATTCGGCTTGACTGGAGTTTGACAAAAAGAAATGTTTTATTAGAGCCAATTTCTGAAAAGCAATTGGTTAATGCTTAATATTATATTTTTGCTTTTTATCTATAATAAATAAAATATTAAGTTATATAGAGGAATAGCTTAAATTTGCCCATTTTCCAAGTTTATATTTTTGTAATATATCTTTTATAGAATTATATGATCTATTAAATTTAAAGGATTTTTAAATTAACTTAAATTATTCCCTAACAACATCATTAGCAGGTTTTGGGATTGCTTTTGACTTGTAAATTTCTGCAAATCCAGGAGTTGCTAGTATTATGTTTTCTCCAAAACCTGAAATATCTCCTTCTAAAGCATCAACTGTTTTTTTAATTTTTGAGATTGCTCTTTTTAGCTCAATGATATCTCTTTTTTTCAGGGTTTTAAAATCAATTACTGCAATAGTGTATCCTTCTCTTAATGAATTTAATATCGGGTTGACATCTTCATAACTTTTTAAAACAAAAGGATGGACAATAACTTTGGCTTTTTTCACTTCTTTCCCTAAATCAATTTCAATATATTCTGGCTGTTCGTCTCCTACTTTAAAAACACTTGCAATACTTTTTTTTATTTTATTAAATACCATAATTAAAAATTATTGTTCTAAGTTTATAAAGATTTCTGTGATAATTTAGTTTGTTTTATGTCCCTGTCCTAAAAATTATGTCTGTTATAAATCCTACTTTATATTTTTTGATGTTAATAATTCATAAATTTTATCAGAGCGGATAAGCAACTTAAATATTCTTAATTAATTTAATGTGAAATAATATGATATTATTGTTTTAAGAATTTTAGGGATTAACAATATAATTATTTAATCTCTTTCATGATTTCTTTTCTTAATTCTTCGAGATTTTTTGTTAATTCTGTTTCCTGTTTTTCTATTGAGCTTAATCTTAATGTTAAAAGTTCTTTTTTCTTTTTTAATTCTTCCTGGATTTTCTTTTTATCTGATTTAATCATTATCTGCCCGATAAGTTTGAAAACATCTTCTTTGGAATTTAAAATTTCTGTCAGGGCATTTTGAGTTTCATTTAATTCTAATTGAAATGCCTGTTTTTGCATTAATAATCCCTGGAGATTTTGCTCTAAAATCTGGATTTCCTGAATTTTTTGCTGAGTTTCTTTAGTGATGTTTGTTTTATCTTGTTTTGGCATTTTTCTAATATTTTATTTTTTATCTAATAATTTTTAAATCTTGTTATGAATAACTTTAAATTTTGTTTGTGTGGCTTTATATTTTACAAGATATTGGTTTTTAATATTGTGGGATGTTTTTAAATTTATATATTTTAAACTGCTTTAATTTTTGCTGTGTATTTTCGCGGTTTGTAGAAAATTTTTGAACCGCAGTTTGGGCAGAGAAATCTTTTTTGTAATTTTGTATTTGTTATTTTTTTGCCACATTTAAAACATTTGTATGTTGCCATTTTAGATTATTATTTTAATATCAAGATTTGTTATTGGTAGTTTAATCTTATTTATTGTATATTTAAAGTTTTATAAATTGTGGGTTATTTAAATGTTTTTGTTGTCAATTTTATTCTTTCTTTGGGAGTATATAAGTATGCGAGGCAAATTTTCTCTTGCATTTTTTGCAGAGCCATATTCCTTTTGATAATCTTTTTGCAGTCCCACCACAAAAAATACATTTTTGTTTTTTTCTTTGTAAAAATTCTATTCCAGCAATTTTATTCCTAACTTTACGTCCGTATCTTACTCCGTATCTTCCTGCTGCTTTTACTTTTTTTGTTTTCATTGTTTGAATGGGGCTGCCCAGATTTGAACTGGGGTTGCGAACTCCCAAAGCTCGAGTGATACCAGGCTACACTACAGCCCCTTATTTTTAGATAATAATAGGGGTTTATAAGTTTATTTTTTCTCAGATTCCTCTCCTGATTTTTCTTCTTTAACTTCAGGTTCTACTGCAGGAGCTTCAGCTTTTTCTCCACCAGGTTCAACTTCTTTCCCCTCTGTTTCAGCTGCTTCAACTTTTGCTTTCTCAGCTTCTTCAGCTTCTGCTTTTTCTCTTGCAATCTCTTCTTCCTGAAGTTTCTTAATTTTCTCAAAAAAAGATGTTAATTTTTCCCTTTTTTCAGGAGAAGTTTCTGTTAATTTTTTATCAATCTCTTTTTCAAATTTGCCATTTTTTATTTTACTGGCAAGGGTATTTGGCTCTTCATTTTCAACAAAAATTCCTATACTTGCGCAGGTTCCAAGAATTGACTTAACTGCGGATTTAAATTCTTTTTGCAACATGTCTGGGAATTTTATTTTGGTAATTTTAATTATATCTTCGATAGAGGCATTTCCAACTTTAGTTTTTTTGTGTTCTGCAGAACCTTTTTCTAAGTTTAATTCTTTTTTTAATAATTCAGAGGTTGGTGGTAAAAATGTCCTAATTTTAAAATCTTTTGTTTTCTCGTCGATATTAAGTTCAACCGGAACTTTCATTCCTTTAAAATCTTTTGTTGATTCATTTACTTTAGAAATAACCTTCCCCATATTTATCCCAATAGGGCCAAGTTGCTGAGCTATTGCCGGGCCTGGTTTCATTTCTCCTGCGTCAATTAATAATTTGATATTCATCTTGTCTTATTTTATTATTTTAAATTATAATATTTATTTAATAACTTATTGGTTTTATCTTTTGAGTTTAATATTAGTTCATTTTTTAAGCTTGAACAACTCATCTCCCAAACTTAAATTCTTGTAAAATTGGTGGTATAATTTATTTTATAAATCTATTTATTTAATTAATATTCATCTTCAAACAATCCTTTAGTTTGTTCTTCAGAATTTCTGTTGATTAAAGGCGCTCCTTCTGATTTTTCTGCCTCTTCTGTTTTTTCTGATTCTTCATCTTCTTTTTCTCTCCTAATAACTTTAATATTATCTAATTTAACAGTTACTGGGATTGGAACTACTGCAGCAAGCAAGGTAACAACTGCCTCTTCTTTTGATTTGTCAATCCTGACAACTTTTGCTTTTTCTTTTTTAAATGGTTCTCCTATGATTTCCACTATATCCCCTTTTTCAATATTAATTTCTTCAATAATTGGTTCTAACATATTTTTAATTTCATTGTAAGTTACTGTTTTTCCAATAATTCCTTTTACATACGGAAGATTATATGCTGCTTCTTCTGCAGATTCTCTGTTTTCTGCTTCTAAGAAAATGTAACCTCTAAGCCCGTGTGGACGAGCAAGAGAATATACATTAAGTTCTTTTTTATGAGCTTTTGTAGAGATTAATTCTAATGCTCTATCTTCTTTGTTTGTTGTTACTTTAATAACGAATATTGCCATCTTATACTATTATTTTAATTTTTATTTTAATAATCTATAAAACTTTAAGTTGTGTTGATGAATAACTTAAACTCTTGTTTGTGCAGAGATATTTATTAACTTATCAGTTTTATTTTTACTTCTTAGCCCACTACCTCTTGAACTATCTAAGAAGCAGTAATATTATTTAAAATTTGTGGTTTATAAATTTATTGTTAGTTATCTAAATTTGTTTTAGACTCTAAATCATCTCTGAATTTTGCTTATTTTATTTTTGTTTTGATTTTATGGGTTTTTATAATCTCCTTATAAAGATTTCTAAAAACTTCTAAACCAATTATTCCAATATCAATAATCATATGATTATAATTAATAGGGAAAAGGGTATTTGTTAAAATTACCCTCCCTCCATCTAAACCTGCCATTGTTGGTGCAATTTTTTCACCATAAACCATAAAATTAAAGTCATTAATTTTTTCTTTGAATTGTCATAAATATTTTTATCTTTCATTAACTCTGCTTGTTTTCTATAAAATTTTCTTTGGTTATTATAAAATGCCTGAGTGGAAGTTCCTAAAAAATATTCTTTAATGCTTTTTACTGTGTTAATTAATTTTGATATGAAAAAAATTATTATTAAGAATTTTTAAGAATTATTGTAAAGAGTTACAATTATATTTTAATAAATCCCATTAGAATAGAAATAATAAAACCGAGTAGTCCAATTAAACTAAGTCCGAGTGCAGATACTTTTGCAACTGTTATGAATTCTGTTTTGGTTGGTTTTTTTAAAAGTTTCCAAACTCTTGTGCATTGGCTAAAAAATGATTTTAGGTTAAACATTTTTATATTATTTTTTGTTTTTGTTTATCTAATATCCTATAAATCCTTAAGATTTTTAGAGAGTAGCTGGAGCTTCTCATCTGCATAACTTTATTTTTGATAAGATATTAATTTAATATAGAATAAAAGGTTTTTAAGGGTTTTTAAAATTATTCCAAGAATTCAATCCCTAATTCATCAGAGATTTCTCCTTTTTCTTTCATTTCTGGTGTTAAATTCTGTCCAATAATCTGCGGGCTTTTAACTCCTGTTATGATAATCATAACCCTAATTGATTTTTCCATTTCAGGACTTAACTGGGCACCCCAGATTAATTTAGCTTCAGGGCTTAATTTTTCTCCCACTCTTGAAATTATCTCTTTTGCTTCATCTAAACTCATGTCATTTCCGCCGATAATATTAACTAAAGCACCCATTGCATTTGAAATATCCACATCAAGAAGCGGGTTTGTTAATGCTTTATCTACTGCTTCTTCTGCTCTTTTTGCAGAGTCTGATTCTCCCATACCCATTAATGAAACTCCTCCGTTAGTCATAACTGCTCTAATGTCTGCGAAATCTAAATTGACTAAACCTGATTTTGTTACAAGTTCTGTTACGCCTTTAACTGCATTGGTTAGGATTTCATCTGCAACTTTGAATGCTGTTTGCAGGGGAAGTTCTGGCGCGATTTCTAATAATTTATCATTTGGAATTACTATTAAAGTGTCAACTACTGATTCCATTCTTTCCAAGCCATATTCTGCATTTTCAATTCTTTTTCTTCCTTCTATAGTGAAAGGCAGTGTAACAACCCCTATTGTTAGTGCTCCTTGTTTTCTTGCTAATTCTGCAATTACTGGCGCAGCACCTGTTCCTGTTCCACCACCTAAACCGCAGGTGACAAAAACCATGTCTGCCCCTGATAATCTTTTCTTTAAATCCTGTTCTGATTCATGTGCAGCTTCCTCTCCGATTTTTGGATTGCTTCCAGAACCCAAGCCCATTGTTAATTCTCTTCCGATTAATAGTTTGTAATCTGCATTTGTATAAAGTAAATCCTGAGCATCTGTATTAACTGCTGTGAATTCTCCTCCTTTAATTCCAATCTCCCGCATTCTGCTAACTGTGTTTCCTCCGCCTCCACCAACTCCAAAAACTTTTACTTTTGACTGTTGTTTTTTGATTAGTTCTTCTAACTCTTTATCTATTTCAGAAACTTCTGGAGAAAACTGTGTTATTTTATCAAAAGAATCTTCTTGGGAAGTTTGTAAAGTTTTGTTTTCTCTTAATGAATCTGTAATTGGGGTATCAGAAATTGGCTGATTCTCAGAGGCGCCTTCATAATCTTCTTTTTCAAAATCCTCTTCCATTTTTTTTGAAACAGAATTTAATATTTAAAGATTGTTGCGTTTTTAAGGTTGTTTTAGGATAGATGTTT
>JAFCCB010000008.1 GCA_017610445.1 Candidatus Dojkabacteria bacterium | reverse complement strand
AAAAAATTCTAGAATTATCTTATGGATTGTTTCATGAAAAAAATTTTTGAGGGAAAACCAGAGGATGCTCATTCTCAGTTTGTTAGATTTAGCAAGGGCAGGTTTGAAAATCGGGCTAATTTAAATTTATGGAAAACAAACAAGATAAAACTAAAGGGAAGTTTTGAATGGGCTAATGATTTTGTTGAGATTGTTGCAGAATTAAAAGATGATGTTAAATTTTCAGGGATTATATCAAGCAAAGAACAATTAGATTTGGAAGATGAAAAAAAGAAAACAGGGATTTATCAGTATAATGTTAAAGATATTTCTGCAGGGAAAATCAGAGAGATAAAAGATAAAGTTTATGTTATGTTATTGAATTGCGAAGAAGAAGAAATTGTCTTGAAAATTAAAAAAAAGCTCCCAAAACCAGGGAAATCTAAAAAGAAAAATGCAGATAGCAAGTTTTGCCAGTTAGAAGCTGATTTAAAATACTGGGCGCAGATTAAAGAAGCATTTATGCTGCCTGAATGCAAAAAATGCAAAATTTCTCATGTTTTTGAAATAAATGAAATTATTATGCCTGAAGGTGAGAAAGATTTTGTTAAAATAAGGGAAATGGCAAAAAGAAAAGGGAGAATTATCAGGAAGGCTGAGGTTGATGGTTCTCAAATAATTAAAGAGATTGAGTTTGAGTGTTAGGAAGATTTAAAAACCTATTCTTTCTCTAATTTTTATTAGGATGGTTAAATCTTAAATTTTGATAACAGCTGGTTTTTATCAGCAGGTTCAGAATCTAAATATTAGTTTTCTGACTACATTATCATTAACTTATAAAAATGTGAGTTACGCAGATGGGAGATTAAGTTACTCAAACATATCTTTCAAATTATTAGACATTAAATAAAAACAAAATACACAATAACCAAAAATGCCAAAATATTCACAACCAAGACGGGGAAGTCTGCAATTTTATCCAAGGGTAAGAGCGAGGAAAATTTTGCCTGAAGTTAGTTGGGATTCTCTTATTAGGAAGGATTCAAATCTCTTAGGATTTATAGGATACAAGGTTGGAATGAAATCTGCTTATATTAAAGATGATACTGCTGATTCACATACAAAAGGCAAGAAAATTATAATTCCTGTCACAATAATTGAATGTCCTGCATTAAAAATTCTTTCAGTAAGATTTTACAAAAATAATAATGTGGTTGGAGAAATATTAAGTGATAAATTAGATAAGGAATTAAAAAGAAAAATAAAACTGCCAAAACAGGTAATCAAGAAAAAAATGGATGATTTTAAAGATGGTGATTTTGATGATGTTAGAGTGATTGTCTATTCTCAGGTTAAGAAGACAAGTATCAAGAAAACTCCTGACATAAGTGAAATTGGTGTTTCAGGCAGTTTAAATGAAAAAATTAATTTTATTAAGGATAATTTGAATAAAGAAATTTCTGTTAAAGATGTTTTTAAAGAGGGGGTTGTGGATGTTAGGGGAGTTACAAAAGGAAAAGGGACTCAGGGTTCCACTAAAAGATTTGGTTTAAGTTTAAAATCACACAAATCTGAAAAAGGAGTTAGGGGGCCTGGGAGTGGTGGTGCTTGGCATCCTGCAAAAGTGAGTTTCACAGAACCAAGAGCAGGACAAATGGGTTTTTTTACAAGAGTTGTTTACAATAATAAAATTATTCTCAATGAAAATATAAAAGAAAAAAATATTAATCCTAAATCAGGGTTTAAAAAATTTGGAAAAATAAAAACAGATTATTTTGTTGTTTTTGGGAGTATTCAAGGGCCGAGCAAGAGACAATTGTTAATTACTTATCCTTTAAGAGCAACTAAAAAACAAATTAAAAAAAAATATGAGTTTATTAAATTAAGATGAAAGCACAGATATTGGATATTAAAGGAAAGAAAATAAAAGAAATTACAACAGACTTATTTGAAGAACCAATAAGAGAGGACATTATTTTTAAAGTTGTTGAGACAGAAAAGATATGGCAGGCTTATTCACCAAAATACAGGGCAGGGATGGATAGTTCTGCATCTGGAAATGTCAAACACAGAAGACATGATTGGAAATCAGACCAAGGCAGAGGGCTTGTAAAAATTCCAAGAAAAGTATTCTGGAGAAGGGGAACACAATTTTCATGGGAAGGAGCAATTGTCCCGTCAACTAAGGGGGGGAGGAGAGCTCATCCACCTAAGGGAAATGTTAATTTAAAAAAAATAAATAAAAAAGAACTAAGAAAAGCATTATTGTCTGCTTTAACTTATTCAAGTTCTGCTGATGAATTAAAGAAAAAATACTATACCTTAAATGATGAAAAGATTGAAATAAAATTTCCGCTTATTGTTGATGGCAAAATTTTAAGCTTAAAAACAAAAGAATTTTTTGAAAGTCTGAAAAAAATTCTTGGAAATCTGCATAAGATTGCTATTCAAAAAAAATCAATAAGGGCTGGTAAAGGAAAATTGAGAGGAAGAAAATACAAAAAAAATGCCGGCTTGCTGTTTGTTGTTGGAAAAGATGAAAAAAAGAGAATCAAGGGGATTGAAATTGTTAATGTTAATCAATTAATAACCAGTGATTTAGCAAATAATGGCGCGAGATTAACTTTATTTACTGAAAATGCAATTAAGGAGTTAGAAAATATTTTAATAAATAAATTAATATCCCAAAAAACTTCAAGCGAGAAGAAGAAAAAATTAACAAAAAAAACAGATACTGATAATAAATTAAATGAGAATGGACAAAAATGAGACCCTTAACAACTGAAAAAGCAATTAGATTGATTGAAGCTGAGAATACTTTAGTTTTTGAAGTAGACAGGCGAGATTCAAAAGACAAAATTAAAAAAGAAATTGAAGAGGTATTTAATATAGAAGTGAATTCAATTAATAGTTTAATAAGGAAAAATAAAAAATATGTTTATGCTAAATTAAATGCAAAAAATCCTGCAATTGATGTTGCAACAAAATTAGGGATGATATAAAATGGTATTTGAAGTTTTTAGTGATGATAAAAAAAATTTGGTAACTTTTGTTACTGATAACATTGATAAAAAAATTTTATCTTTAAAAGAAAAAGAACAGCAAATAGGTAAAAATTATAATAAAAAGACCCCAATCCCAAGCAACTCTAATTCAAACCAAAATAAATGGATGGTGATATATGAAAAAATAAGATAAGATGGGAAAACGAATAACACAACAGGCTCGTGGAAAAGGAAGTTTAACTTTTAGAGTTAGACCTAGTGCTTACAGATTTAAAATAAATTATCCTAAATTAAATATATCAGGAAAAGCAAAAATAATTAAATTGTTTAATTCTGCTGCTCATTCATGCCCCCTTATTAAAATTAAAATAGGGAAGGAAATTTTCTTTTGTCCTGCTGCTGATGGAATTTATGAGGGGCAAGAAATAATGATTAATGAAAAAAGAGAAGGAGACGTATCTGAAAAAGGAGATATTTTAAAATTAAAGGATATTCCAATTGGAACTAAAATATTCAATATTGAATCAAATCCTGGTTGCGGGGGAAAATATGTCCGAAGTTCAGGAGGTTTTGGCACTATCGCAGATAAAGATGAAAAAAATGTGGGAATTGTCATTAAAAAAAGAAAAATAAAACTGAATAAAAATTGCCGTGCGATTATTGGGGTTGTTGCTGGCGACGAGAGATTAATGAAACCTATGTTGAAAGCAGGAAAGAAATATTATTTAATGCTATCAAAAGGCAGAAAATGGCACAGAACTTCCCCTATTAAAGTTAATGCAGTTGACCATCCTTTTGGCGGTGGAAGGGGCAAAAGAATTAAAAGCAAAATTGCTAAGAGAAATTCGTCTCCGGGGAAAAAAGTAGGACATTTAAGCCCAATGAGAACAGGGAGAAAGAAAAAATAACTAAAAATGGAAAAGAAAGAATTTACATATAGAGGAAAAACATTAGAAGAATTAAAACAATTGGATATTCGGGAATTTGGAAAATTATTAAAATCAAATGAAAGAAGAACTATTTTAAGACAATCTGATGAATTACAAAGATTTATTTTAAGATGCAATAAAAAAAATGCAAAAAATAAACCAATTAGAACCCATCTTAGACATTTAATAATCGCACCTCAACTTGTTAATTTGACAATTAATGTTTATAATGGAAAAGATTTTGTTCCTGTTAGAATTATTGAAGAAATGCTTGGGCGCAGATTAGGAGAATTTTCAGTTACAAGAATGAAAGTTAAACATGGGGCAGCAGGAATTGGCGCTACTCGTTCAAGTGCATCAATGAGCGTGAAATAAAATGGAAGAAGAACCTAAAAAACAAAAAATTGAAAAAGAAAAACAGATAGTTCCTCAAGAACAAAAGAAGAAAAAAGAAATAACAGAAATACCTAAAAAATCAGAAGAGAAAAATGAAAAATCAAAGAAAAATGAATCTATTGTTAATGGAAAAAATTTGGGGATTTCAACAAAACATGCTGTTGCAATATGCAATTATATCCGTAGTGAAAATATTGATGCTGCAATTGCAAAATTAGAGCAGGTTGAAAATTTTAAGAAAGCAATTCCAATGAAAGGCGAGATTCCACACAGAAAGGGCAAAATAATGTCTGGAAGATATCCTATTAAGGCAGTTAAAGAGATTGTGAAACTGCTTAAAAGTTTAAAGGCAAATGCAATTGTTGATGAATTGGAATTAGAAAAATATGTTATTTTTTGTAAAGCAAATGTTGCTGCTCGTCCATATAGGAGATTTGGGCAGACTAAATTTAAAAGAAGTCATGTTACATTAAAATTAATTTTACCTGTTAAAAAGATTAAGAAATCAATATCTGATAAAACTTCAAGCAATGAGAAAGAAAAAGTGAAATCTACTGAGAGCTCATCTAAAAAACCAATAACAGATAATGAAAAAAATAAGGAGGTTAAAAATGATTAAACAAGAATATCCAGAAAGCCCATATATGAAATCAGTTAGAGAACATCTAGATTATGCAAATACTTTATTTAAAGAAGCTGTAGCTTTTGAAAATTATGAAAGAGCAGAAGAATTATTTAGAAATCTAGTTTATCCAGTGATTTTTGATCTGTATGAAAGAAGCCTTCGTATTTATAATAATGTTAAAATATTAAGTCAGGGATGGGAAGGGGAATCCAAAGATATTACAAATAAATTTCTTGCAAGACAATTAGAAATTGTTAGAGGAAGACAAAAAGACTTACTAGATTTTGATAATTTTGTGGAAGAACTTATAGTTCAAGCTAAAAAAGATAATAAGGAGGATAAAAAATAAAAATGGCAGAAGAAAAAATAAAATGCAATGATAGATTTTGTCCAAAACATGGAAAAATCAGCCTTAGAGGAAGAACTTTTAAAGGAAAAGTCATAAAAAAATTTCCTAAAAGAGTTGTTATTGAATTTGAGAGAACACTTTACATTAAAAAATATGAAAGATATGCTAAAAAGAAAACAAAGCTTCATGCAAGATTGCCTGATTGTATGGTCAAAATAATTAATATTGGAGATTATATCAAAATTAGGGAATGCCGTCCAATTAGTAAAATAATCCATTTTGTTGTTATTAGGAAGATTGGAGGCAAAGAAAAATGAAAGGCGTAGGAGCAAGATTAACCAGAGGATTAAATATCGGGAGCTTGGTTTTAGCAAGTGATAACAGCGGAGCGAGAATTGTAAAAATAGTTGCTGTAAAAGGAGGGAAGACAAGAAGAGGAAGACAGCAATATGTTAAAATCGGAGACTGGGTGAAAATTTCTGTCAGAAAAGGAAATCCTGAAATGAAAGGGCAGGTTTTTGATGCAGTTGTTATAAGACAAAAAAAACCATTCAGAAGAAAAACAGGAGAAAGAGTTGCATTTATGGATAATGCAGTGGCTTTATTAAAAGATGAAAAAGGAAACCCCAAAGGAACTCAGATTAAAGGACCGATTGCAAGAGAGATTGCTGATAGATGGCAATTTTTAAGTAAAATTACTAAATTTGTGGTATAAAATGAAAAAAACTCATATTAAGAAAATAAAAAATAAGAAAAAACAAATCATAGCAGGGCTAACAGCATTAGCTCAAGAAACATTAGAGGAATTAAATATAGCTGTCAATAACTCATGTAACAAGCCCAATGCTCGCACTATCCACGCAACAATCAATAAAGAAGACTTTTATGAGAAGGTTAGGGATTTGATAGAAGATAAAAATTTACCTTACTTTCCGAAAGAAACTAAAAAATTTTTAAATCTAAAATATAAAGCACTAACAGACGCAGGATAAATCTAATTAAAAAATGAAACAAAAATTCAGTAAACATTGGAAGGCAAGCAAACAGCCAAGAAAACAAAGAAAATACAGAGCTAATGCTATGTTGCATATCAGAAGAAAATTCATGTCTGCAAACTTGGACAAAGATTTAAGAAAGAAATATCTAAGAAGAAATTTTGCATTAAAAAAAGGAGATAGTGTTAAAATTATGAGGGGAGAATTTAAAAAGAAAACTGGAAAAATCTCATTAGTAAATTTAAAAAAATCAAGAGTTGCTGTTGAAGGAATTCAAAAAACAAAAAAAGATGGGAGTAAAATTAATGTCTGGTTTGCTCCATCAAATCTTCAGATTAAAGAATTAGATTTAGAAGATAAAAAAAGGGTTGAAGCGATTAAAAGAAAATCTGAAAAACCAATAGCTTCCAAAGAACAAAACGAAAAGAAACAAAGCTTAAGCTCTAAAGAACAGAAAGATATTGATAAAAAAAAGAATAAGGAGGTTAAAAAATAAAATGGCGCACTTAAACAGGCAAAATATTGGAAAATTTTGGAGCATCCCAAGAAAGGGAACAAAATATTTAACTGTAGCAAGTCATAACCAAAAAGAATCAATTCCCTTGGTGGTTGTTGCAAGGGATATTCTTAAACTTGTTGAAAATAAAAAAAGATTAAAAAGAGCTTTAAATGAAAAGCAGATTTTTGTTAATCATAAAGAAATCAGGGAAACAAATTATCCGATTTGCCTGTTTGATATTTTAACAATTGGCAAAAAAAATTACAAGGCAAATTTATTAGAAAACAAAAAAATGATATTCAATGAAATTTCAGACAAAGATGCTAAAACAAAAATCTACAAAGTTATTAATAAAAAATTACTGGGCAGGGGGAAAATACAATTAAATTTAATGCAGGGTAAAAACATAATCAACGACGAGAAAATTAAAGTCGGAGATTCTGTTGTTGTAAATTTAAAAGACAATAAAATTGTAAAGATTATTTCTTTGGAAAAAGACAGAACTGCCTTTGCAATAAAAGGAAAACATACAGGAAATTATGGAAAGATAATTGAAATTATGGAAAGGGGCGGAAAAAAAATTGCTAAAATTGAATCTAAACAAGGGAGGATTAATGTTTGGGTAAAAAACATAATTATGGTGAAGTAAAATGGAAACTGAACAAACACAAAAACCAATAACAAATGCTGAAAAAAGTAAAGAAAACAAAATGCGGGAAATTGAAATAGAAAAAATGGTTTTAAATTGCGGGGGAATTGGGGAAAAGTTAGATAGATCTGTAAAATTACTTCAGATAGTTACTAATAAAAAAGTTTT
Source organism: Candidatus Dojkabacteria bacterium (assembly GCA_017610445.1). Taxonomy (GTDB): domain Archaea; phylum Nanobdellota; class Nanobdellia; order Pacearchaeales; family GW2011-AR1; genus ARS1285. The sequence goes on along the minus strand of JAFCCB010000008.1, from coordinate 15,756 downwards.
AAGAACCAAAGCTAAAAAAAGAATTCCTGGTTTTGAGATAAGCCCTGGGAAAGAAGCAGGATGCAAAGTTACATTAAGAAATAAAAAACAGATTAATGAACTTTTAAAAAGATTTTTTGCAACAATTTCAAATACAATATTAAGAAAAAAAATAGAAAAGAACCATTTTTCATTTGGGATTCCTGAATACATTGAAATCCCTGAACTTGAATATCAAAGAGATATAGGGATTTTAGGGTTTGAGATTACAGTTGTATTCAAGAGAAAAGGAAAGAGGGTAATATTTAAAAAAATAAAAAAAGGAAAATATCCCAAGAAACAGCAAGTTTCCAAGGAGGAAATTATTGATTTTTTAAATAAAAATTTTGAAGTGGAGGTTGTAGAAAAAAACAATGAAAATTAAAAATACCCAAAAGTATGGAGGAAATTAAAATATGACAGCAAGTGATTGGAGAAAAGCTTTGAAACAATTCAAGAAAAAACCTGCAATTAGAAATAAATATATCAAACATAACAAACCTAAAGAAAGAACCACAGGAATTGCTAAAAAGAAATGCGAAAGGTGTGGCAGGTTTGGTGCAATGATAAATAAATATGGGATTAATCTGTGCAGGCACTGTTTTAGGGAAATCGCAGAAGAAATCGGATTTAAAAAATATAGTTAAGGAGAATAAATGACAAAACAACAAACATTGAATGAGAGAAAAAAGGAATTATTAGAAGCACTTATAAGAGATGAAGAAAAAATTATGAATGCTAAGAAAAATATGGATATGAATTTAGCAGAAGGATGTAAAGATATGGATTATCATCTTAATGAATCAAAAAAATTAGAACCAAAAAAATCTTACCTTGGATTAATAGATGAGATAAGAAATTACGCTCAACAAAGGAGTCAAAGAAAATGAGTCAAGATATTGTTTCAGATGTATTAAACGAAATTATGAATGCCAAAAGGGCAAAAAAATCAGAATTAGTCGTAGACAGAAATTCAAAGTTATTAAGAAATATTTTAGATATAGCAAAGGAACAGGGTTATTTGGATTATAAAGTTAATGAAAATCAAATTAAAATTAAATTAAAAGGGCTGAATGAAATTAGGGCAATCAAACCAAGATACACTGTTTCTGTTAAAAATATCAACAAATATGTAAGAAGATTTTTGCCTGCAAAAAATTTTGGGCTGTTAATTATTTCAACTAATAAAGGACTAATAAATCACAAAGATGCTAAAGAGAAAAATTTAGGAGGGTGCTTAATTGCATATATGTTTTAATGAAACCAGATTTATATGAAGAAATTGAAATTCCTGAAGGAATAAATGTAAATATTGAAAATTACGAATTGTCAATGAAAAAAGACAGCGACGAGCTTAGAAGAAAATTAGATAATCTTATTAATGTTGAAATAAAAAATGGAAAGATAATTCTTGAAGCAAAAAAAGCTACTAAAAGGGAGAGGAAAATTTTTGGGACTTTTAAATCTCATTTTAATAATATGATTCAAGGATTAAATGAGAAATTTAAATACAAATTGCAGATAGAATCTGTTCATTTTCCAATGAATGTTTCTGTTGACAAAGAAAAAAATGAACTTGTTGTAAAAAATTTTTTGGGTGAAAAGACAGACAGAAAAATAAAATTGGTTAATGGAACCGATGTTAAAGTTGATAAAGATATTATTGAAATTGAATCTATAGATAAAGAGTCGGCAGGGCAGTGTGCTGCAAATATTGAAAAAGGAGTTCATGTAAGGAATAAAGATAGGAGAATTTATCAGGACGGGATTTATATAATTGAAAAGCCAGGGAGGATTTTTAAATAATGGAGACACAACAATTAATATCACAATTAAATAATGAAGAAATCATAAGCAGAATTATTGGAAAATATGTTTGTTCAATATCAAAAGGAGATAATGGAGAATTAATTGAAAAAACTTATGAAATTTTTGATAAAGATTTAATGTACATAACTAAAAATATCATACCAAAGGGGCATCCAAGATATGAAAAATTAATGGAAAAAATTAAAAATGGCAGATAAAAAACCAAAATTTAGAAGGACAGATTTTAGCAAATACTCAAAATTAGGAGTTAGAAGAAAGAAAAAACAGATTTATAGAAAATCTAAAGGCAGAGATAACAAAATCAGATTAAAAATGAAGGGGCATGTCAGAAATGTTTCTGTCGGATTCAGAACTGAGAAAAAGAAAAGAGAATTAATTAAAGGATTAGAGCCTGTCATGATTTATAATTTAAAAGATTTAAAGAAAATTGGGGCAGAAAGTATTGGCATTGTTGCAAAAATAGGAATTAAAAAAAAGAAAGAGATTTTAGAGTATTGTGTTAAAAATAATATCAAATTATTTATTGATGCTGAGAAAAATTTTAAGAAGATTGAAGAAAAAATGAAGAAAATTAAAGAAAAGAAAGAAAAAAGAAAAGCAAGGAAAATTGAGAAAAATAAAAAAGCTAAGAAAGAGGCTGAGAAAAAAGCTAGAAAAGAAATAAAAGAAGCTGCAAAAAAAGAAAAAGAAATTGAAACAAAAGAAAAAACAGTTAAACAGAAAAAGGATATCAAAGAAAATGTGGAGGAGAAAAAATGAATTTAAGGAGAAAAAAACAACTTGCAACAAAAGTATTGAGAGTAGGAAAAAACCGGGTTTATTTTATTAGTGATAAACTTCCTGAAATTAAAGAAGCAATTACAAAGCAAGATATAAAAGATTTGCATGAACAAGGAATTATTTTAATAAAACCTGTTAAAGGAAGGAAAAAAATTAAAAGGAGAAAAACCAAAAGAGGGCCTGGAAAAATTAAAAAGAAAGTTAAAAAAAGAAAACAAACTTATGTTAAAATAACCAGAAAATTAAGGGCTTATTTAAAAGAATTAAAAAATCAGGGAAAAATCAGCAGGGGATTATACTATGAATTAAGAAAAAAAATAAGAATGAGAAATTTCAGAAGCAAGGCGCACCTAAAAGAACATTTAATGGGCATTGAGAAGATTGATTTAAATCAGCAGATAAGAATTAAAAAACCTAAAAAAATTGTAAAGAAAAAATCTGTGAAAAAATTAACTAAAACTAAGGGGGAGGAAAAATGAAATTAATAGTTGTTGGAAGTATGTCTCATTATCTAAAATTTGAAAAAATTAAAAATGAATTAGAAGACAAAGGCCATGATGTAAAGATACCTTTATCTGATAACTTTTATGAAAAAAACAATCAAGTAAAAAAAGATTCTATGATTGATTTTAATAAAAATTTAGAAGAATGTGATGGTATTTTAGTGGTTAATTTTGATAAAAATGGACAAAAAAATTATATTGGAATTAATTCAATAATGGAAATTGGGATGGCTTTTAATAAAAATAAAAAAATCTTTATTCTTAATAATGTTCCTGAAAATTGCCGAGAGGAACTTGAAGCGATAGAAGTTATTGAATTAAATGGCGATTTAAATAATTTAAAATGAAATTAGATAAAAAACGAAGATTACAAAAAAAAACAAATTACAAGAAAAGATTAATTTTGCTTAAAGGAAATTGTTTAAGATTAGTCATTAGAAAAACTAACAGATATGTATTGATGCAGATAATTGAAAGCAGACATGCACAAGATAAAGTTGTAAATATGGTTAATACAAGGGATTTGCTGAAATATGGATGGCCTGAAACTAAGAAGGGATGTTTAAAATCGATTACTGCCTGTTATCTTGGAGGATTTTTGCTTGGTAAAAAATCTAAAAATATTAAAAAAGTTATTTTAGATACTGGATTAATACCAAGCACAAAAGGTTCTCGGGTGTATGCCTGTGTTAAAGGAATTGCAGATGCTGGTATTGAAATTAAATATGATAAAAAAATTCTTCCTTCAGAAGAAAAAATAAAAGCAAAATATAAATTTTTTGAGAAAATTAAAAATAAACTTGACAAATTAACAACTAAATTAATAATCTCTCAAAAACAAAGTGAGAATAAAGATAGTTTAAATAATAAAGAGCAATTAGGTGATAAAATTAATGATAATAAGGTGAAAAAATAAAATGGGATATAAAACAAAATTAAATTTTTTAAATCAAAAAAGACCAAACTTGTCAAAAGATGAAAGAAGAAAACTGGTTGAAGAAAGATTGAAAAAACAGCAGACAGAAAATTTAGAAAAATGGAAGCCAAAGACAAAATTGGGCAAACTTGTTAAAGAAAAAAAGATTAAAAATATAGATGGGGCTTTGAAATATAAAATTCTTGAACCAGAAATTGTGGATACTTTGCTAAATTTGAAATCAGAAATTCTTAACATAGGACAGGCAAAAGGGAAATTCGGCGGCGGCAAGAGAAGAGCATGGAGACAGACACAGAAAAAAACTAAAGAAGGAAATGTTCCTACTTTCGCATGCATGGCTGTTGTTGGAAATGAAGATGGTTATGTTGGGCTTGGTTTTAGAAAAGCAAAAGAAACTCTTCCTGCAAGAGAAAAAGCATTAAGAGAAGCAAAACTTAAAATTATAAAAATTAAAAGAGGGTGTGGTAGTTTTGAATGTGTATGTGGAGAATCTCATACAGTCCCATTTATTGTTAAAGGAAAATCCGGAAGTTGTAGGATAAAATTAATACCTGCTGCGCAAGGAACTGGATTAGTTGCAGGAGATGAACTTAAAAAAATATTAAAACTAGCAGGGATTAAAGATGTTTATTCTGTTACTAAAGGAAAGATTAGAACAACTTTCAACTTAGCAAAAGCATGTATGGATGCTTTGAAGAAGACAGTGGAGATGTAAGATGGAAACTCAAATATCAATAATTTATAAAAAATCAAGAAATGCAGAAAAAAGATTAAGTTACTCATCAATCTATCTTAAAAATTTAAATATTACTAAAAAAAACAAAATTTAAAATGGAAGAAAGAAAATTTATTGCACTTAAGAAAGAAGAATTTGGAATAAAAAATTATATCAAACGAAATTTAGGCAAGGGAAAAATCAGCAAATTAGATATTGAATATACTCCTGTTGGTGAAAAAATAATTATTTCAACAAGCAAACCTGGTTTAGTTATCGGGAGGAAAGGAGAGAAAATACAAGAATTAACAGAGGTTTTGAAAAAAAGATTTAAACTTGAAAATCCTCATATTGAAATAAATGAAATTAAAAATCCGCTGTTTGATGCTCAGATAGTTGCAGATGAAATTGCAATGGCTCTGGAAAGAATGGGAAATCTAAAATTTAAAGTGATTGCTTACAGGAAATTAAGAGAGATTATGGATGCCGGAGTGTTGGGGTGTGAAATCCAGCTTTCTGGAAAATTGCCGAGTGAAAGAGCAAGACATTGGAGATTCGCAGAGGGATATTTAAAAAAAGCAGGGGAATCAAGAAAAGAAGTTGACAGGGCACAAACTACTGGTTTGACAAAAACAGGAATAATTGGCGTTAAAGTTGCAATAATGCCTCCTAATGCAAAGATCTATGATAAAATTGAGATTAATAAAAAAGTATTAGAACAAATTAATAAAATTCCTGAGGAAAAAGAGATTAAAAAAACAAAAAAAATAAATAGGCAGAAAACTAAATAATGGCAGTGTTAAAATCAAAAGATATTTTGAAAATGTCTGGGAAAGAAAGGCAGGAAAAACTCAAGGATTTAAAAATGGAATTAATTAAAAATAAAACAGTAAACAAAGGAAAAATAAAAATGAAAGAAATTAAAAAAGCAATTGCAAGAATATTAACATTCAACAGATTAAATAAACCTGTTGGAAAATAAAATATGAATATATGTCCTAAGTGTGGATTGCCTTTACAAGCTTGTGTTTGTGAAGAAATAGCAAAAGAAGAGCAGAGAATACATATCGGAACTGAAAAGAAAAGATTCGGTAAAATAGCTACAATAATCTCTGGCTTTCATGGAGTAGATATGAAATCTACTGCAAAAAATCTTAAACAGGCTTTAGCCTGTGGAGGAACAGTAAAAGGAAATACTGTTGAACTTCAAGGAGACCATACAAAAACTGTTAGAGCAGTTTTAGTAAAACTCGGATTCCCAGAAGAAAGCATTGGAGCTTAAAAAGGCAGATAAATAATAAGGGGGAAGAATCATAAAGATAAATATTAGAATATAAAATGGAAAAAGGAAAACTAGTAATTAATAAAATTCAAGGAGAGAAACAAAAAGTAGCTGGATTTAATAACTCATCTGAAAAATCAATAACAGATACTAAAAATAATATTGCAATAATCAGAATTTCAGGAATGGTTAAAGTCCCAAAAGATATTGAAAATGTTCTTTACAGATTAAAATTAAGAAGGAAGTATAGTTGTGTAGTAATAAAACCTACAAAAGATTTGCTTGGAATGTTAAATAAAGTAAAATTTTATGTTTCTTATGGTGAGATTGATAAAGAGACTTTAGTTAAATTATTAAAAGAAAGAGGGAAGAAAATTGATAAAAAAGAATTTGATGCTGAGAAAACTGCTGATGAATTAATTGTAGGAAAGAATTTAAAAGAATTGGGTTTTAAATCATTTTTCAGACTTCATCCCCCTCGCAAGGGAATAAAAAGCAAGTTGCAATACCCTAAAGGAGTTTTGGGCAAAAATAAAGAGATAAATAAATTAATTGAAAGGATGTTGTAAGATGGAAATGACTGGATTTATGTGGCAATGTGAATGTGGACAAATTGAATATGGAGAAATCCCTCCTGAAGAATGTTCAAAATGTCATAAAATTAATAGTTTTACTAAATTACCAGAAGAAATAATAGGAGAAAGAGAGAAAGAAATAACAAAATGATGAAATTAAAAAAAACAAAAAAATCTAAGAAACAGCGGGGAAATACCACTCATGGTTGGGGGGCAAGGAAAAAACATAAGGGTAGTGGGCACAGAGGAGGATTTGGAATGGCTGGAACAGGTAAAAGAGCAGACCAGAAAAAAAGTTTGATTATTAAAAAATATGGAAACAAATATTTTGGAAGGCAGGGGGTGACTAGCAAAAGCAATAAAAGAGAAAAAAATAAAATAATTAATCTAAGAGATATCCAGGAAAAGTTTGCTGAACAAAAAGAGATTAATTTAAAAGATTATAAAATTCTTGGAGATGGGGAGATTAAAAGAGCGGTGATTATTACAGCTAAAAGTTTTACTAAAAGTGCTAAAGAAAAGGTTGAGGATGCTGGTGGGAAGATTATTATAGGTGTTGTTAAGAAAAAAGAGATTAAACCAAAAATTAATAAAAAAGAGAAATGAATAAATGGAATTCAGAGAAATATTAAAAAATCTCCCAGAAGTAAAAGGGCCTATTGAAAAAAAATTAAGTTTTAATATTAAATTAAAATGGACTTTGATTATTTTGATTTCCTTTTTTGTGATGTCCAATATTGCTCTTTATGGTTTGGCTAATAATGCATTAGCAAGATTTGAATACTTAGCTATAATCATGGGAACTAATTTTGGTTCAATTATCAGCTTGGGTATTGGGCCGATTGTAATGGCTTCTATTATTCTACAATTATTAGTCGGGGCTAAAATTTTAGATATTGACACCTCAACTGATGAAGGGAAAAAATTTTTTCAGGGGCTTCAGAAACTCTTGGTTTTATTTTTTATATTATTTGAAGCAATTATTTATGTTGTAATGAAGGGGCTTGCTCCTGAGGCGAGTTTAGGGAATTATGGTTCTTTAATATTAATCGTGCAGTTATGTTTAGGAGGATTGGCAATATTATTTATGGATGAGGTTTGTAATAAATGGGGTTTTGGTTCAGGAGTTAGCTTGTTTATTGCAGCAGGTGTTGGTTGGAGATTATTTACTGCTTCATTTGGATTTTTAGGACCTCAGGGAAATTTTCAGCCAAGTGGCAAAGTGCTTGCATTTGTAATAAGCTTGATAAATGCTGATTCACAAGGGGCAATGCTTGCTCTTGCAGCTATTTTAGCGACTGTAATCCTTTTCTTAATTGTTGTCTGGGCTCAATCTTTAAAAATTGAAATTCCATTAAGTTATGACAGATTAAGGGGCTACTCTATGAAATGGCCTTTGCAGTTTTTTTATTCTTCTGTTATCCCAGTAATTTTAGTTGCTGCTTTAATTGCAAATCTACAATTGTTCGGTGGCTTGCTGCAGAATTGGCTTGGGCATCCTAGTATTTTAGGAAACATTGTTGAAGGAAGGGCTGTTTCAGGATTTTTATATTGGATTTCATCTACTAACATTATCAATGCAATAATTACTGGAAGCTGGCAATGGAGATTATTTGGACAGACTTTAGGGCATATTGCTTTTTTTATGCTGTTATCTGCAATTTTTTCAGTGTTTTGGGTAAAAACTTCTGGAATGGATGCTTCAAATCAGGCTCAGAATATTTTAAAATCAGGATTGCAGGTTCCTGGATTTAGAAAAGATGAGAGAATTTTGGAATCAATACTAAAAAGATATGTTATGCCTTTAACTATTATGGGCGGGCTTGCAATTGGATTATTAGCAAGTTCTGCAAATGTTTTAGGGACTTTAACAGGCGGGACTTCTTTATTGCTTGGAATTATGATTATCTATCAGTTTTACCAGAATATTGCACAGCAACATGCAATGGATATGAATCCTGCTTTGAAAAAAATGATGGGTGCTTAAATTATTCTTTTGAATAATTTCTCTTTTAATTTATGTGTATTAGCCCATTTTGCATAAGCTTGCCAGCCTTGAAAACTTTCAAGAATTTTTTCATGATTTAATCTTCCATTATTAAATAACTTAATTTTATTTTCCATATTTTTAATATTTCTTTTTTTTAATAATTTAAAATAATAAAAATTCCTAAAACCAACAAAATCAATTCCTCTTGAAAGTGGAATAATCTTTGATTTATCTTGGTGAAGTTCTAATTTTAATTCTTTGTTTAAAAATCTATTAATCTCTTTCTTCCAAACTTTTAATTGTTCCTTAGAGCTATGCAAAATAACAAAATCATCAACATATCTGATATAATATTTTGCTTTTAGATTATGTTTGACAAAATAATCTAATTCATTTAAATAAACATTGGCAAAGAATTGGCTTGTTAGGTTTCCTAAAGGCAGATCTTTCTTATCAATATCAATTTGCCCTCGTCTCTCTCTCTCTCTCTTCAAGCTTTGCAGATGAGTTGCAATTTTGAAGTATTTGTTTGATTAAATAAATAACTTTTTCATCACCTATTTTTCTCTTGATTACATTCAATAAAACATTATGATTAATCTCCTGAAAATAATGTTTTATATCTGCTTTAAAACAATATCCTTTAATTTGATTATTATCAAACCAACCATTTATTTTTCCATTTCTTGAAACTTTTTTTATAAAAATATGAAATCTTTTAATTGCAAACAAATTTCCTTTATTTTTCCTATTTGCACAAGAATCATAAATGAATGTTTTATCAAAAATTGGTTCGATTATTCTAATCAAAGCATGATGAACAATTCTATCTCTAAAATCAGATTTCGAAATTTTACGAGTTTTTGGGTCTCTTAAAATAAAAGTTTTGAGTAATTTTGGTTTATAAGTTTGGCTCATTAATTCAAATTTTAACTGCATTAAATTTCTTCCTAAATCTTCTTCAAACTCAATAACATAATCTTTTTTAGTTTTATGTTTTCTTGCTTTTTTCCAAGCAAGAATTAAATTTTTAATATCATAAATTTGATAATAAAGATTTTTGTGAGTTTTCATATTAAAATCCTGGGATGACTAAGCCATTCTGCCATTAGAGTTCGAGTTCGTCAAGTCGTTCCAATAGGAATTCAAGCCCAAGTTGTTGTTCAGGTTCAACCTCGAAAAGCATTTAGCTTATTAATTAAAAGTAAATCACCACTATTCCATTGTTCAATTCAAGAACTTACTAAATGTTATAGTTGAATTTTATGACTTTTATTTATTTTTTAAAAGTTCTATTAATAAGCTTGTGGCCTAGTCATTACTTTAAAAGCAAAAACCAGGAATAAAATAAGGAAATATTGATTTTTATTCTTTTCCTTCTAAAACAGATACAGCTTTTTGATATTTCTTATTAATATTAGTTATTTGTTCATCTCTTTGTTTTTGGAGATTATTGATATAACCATCTAAAAAATTTTGCGAAGTGGCTTCGCCACTCACCACAACCACCCTGCCATAAGAGCCCGAGTACGTCAAGTCGATCCAATAGGAACCCAAGCCCAAGCCGCTGCCCAGGCCCAACCTCGAAAAGCCATTAGTTCTTGTATAAAGAGTTCTATTTACCTTATTACCAAACTCAATTGTATAATCGGGGTTTATTTTTGAAAATTTTCTTTGATTATTTTTATGGTTAAAATCAGGTGCTTTAATTATCTGAGTTTTATCAGTTATTTCTAAACTTAAACCATAATAAGAATTTTTATCTTGTTTAATTTTTAACCCATTGATAACTAAAGGGGTTTTAAATGATTTTATTTTTAATTTTTTTGTTAAATCCTTAGCTAAATAATCATTTGGACCATAAGAATCACTATTACTTCTTAAAATCACAGAAGGAGCATCTTCATAAGACCCTTTTAAACTCATTCCATTTTCTAATGCTTGTTCTAATTCAAGCAAAGTCGCTGTTCTTATTCCTATTTGATTTAATAAAAGAACCTTAAATAAATTTGAACCTTTTTGAGAGATATTTAAAGATTTTTTTGCTTTTTTTGAATATTTCTTTATTGCCTCTTCATAAGTTTTTTGCTCTTGTTCTGAGAGAAACCTTGCAGTAGGAAACTCAAATTTTCTTAATTCTTCTGGGATTAATTTTACTTTATTCATAATAATTTCTATATTTTTAGGTTTTTAAATCTTTCTATTTTGTTACTTTTAGAAAGAAGTAACAACGCTAAGAATAATAAAGAAGGTAAGTTAAATTTTTAAACTCAATTTAATTAATAATACAAAATGGTGATTACAGAATTTATTCAAACTTATCCAAAATCTTCTATTATTATTTTATCTTTTATTGTAACTCTTTTTATTACAATTGTAAATTATTTCATGACTGACAAAAAAAGAATGAAAGAGATTAAAGAAAAACAGAAATCTCTTAGGTTAGAAATGAAAAAATACAGGGATAACCCTGGAAAAATGATGGAAATTAACAAGCAGATGATGGAAGATTTGCCTGAACAATTAAAGCATTCTTTTAAACCAATGCTTGTTACAATTATTCCGTTGATTATTATGTTTAAATGGCTTAGGGCAAGTTTTGCTGTTACTGCAATTGCCTCAACATGGTTTTGGTGGTATCTTGGAGTTTCTTTGGTTTGTAGTATTCTTTTAAGAAAGATTTTTAGATTGCCGTGATTTTTTTATTTTGGTAATTTATTAAAATAATTATAACAAGTATCAGTTATTTCTATCATCTTTAAAAATCAAAATTTATTAAAATGACATCCTCTTCACACTAAAGTGTGGAGTTTCTTTTTTAATATCTGTTTACAATTTTTAGCTAACAAAACAGAGCTTAAGCTTCTCATCTACATATCTCAAAGTTTTGTACATTATTGATACCATATCATAAATGATATGGATTTCTTCTGCATTTAATAATATGGTTTGTCTGTTTTTATTTTAAATTTATCATGTCTTAATAAACCATATATCAAACAGGCAAATAAAATTCCTGCTGAATTTATTAAAACATCTGAAAAAGCGCAAGTTCGTCCTGGAACAAATAATTGATGGATTTCGTCGGTGATTGCGTAAAATATTAGGAAAATTATCACTGGGAAAATGAACTTTTTATTTTTTCCTTTTGTTGATGAAATTAATAAGAAAGCAGATAAAAAAAGAAATGCATAGAAATGATATGCGATTGACTGCCAATTAAATCCTGGTTTTGCAGGTAGAAAAGTTAAAGAAGATATATAAAAAATTGTCATTGCAATTAAAATTGTAATTGTCCAGGATAATTTGCTGTGTTTTTCAAACCAAGATATCATCAGATAATTTTACCTTTTTTAATAAAATAAATATTCTGATTCCATATTTAAATTTATTTATATTAAAATCTCTATATTTCTTAATCCCCCTAATTTATAAAAAATAACAGGCCATATTACTAACTTACAATAATATTATGTTTGAGAGATGAGTTTAAATAAGCAAAAAGATGAGATGTTTAAACTACTTATTTGTGTAACTTAATAATTTGTTAGATTATAGACAAAAAATTTAGAAATGCTTAAAAACCTGATTATTTAAGGATTTGTATGGAACAAGAGAAATTAATTCAATTGCAGATGATTGAACAGGAAGCAGGGCAATTGGAACAGCAATCGCAGTTGATTGAACAGCATTTTACTGAAATGCAGAATCTTTTGATTGGATTAAATGAATTAGAGACAACAGACAAAAAAGAGATTTTAGCTAACATTGGGAAAGGGATTTACATTCCTGCTGAAATTAAAAGCAAAGTATTGACAGTTGAGGTTGGAAAAAGAAATTTTGTTAAAAAATCTATTTTAGAAACAAGAGAAATTGTAGAAAAACAAATTGAAAAATTGAGTTCTGTAAAACAGCAGATTGCTGATAAAATTGAGGATTTGCAGGCGGAAATGAATGAGTTGATTAAATCTTCTTAACCTCCTTTAAAAATTCTTTGTGAGATAAAATTCCTAATTCGCTTATTATTGCGGTTATATATTTCTTTTTTATTAATTCAAATGCAGGGTTTTTAATCTTGATATTTTTATTTTTCCAGAGCTCTTTTGGGCTTCTTTGTTCTATTTTTATTTTTGGAATATATTTTAATGAGTCTGCTAAAATGTAAACAGGAATTTTGTTTGATTTTGCGATTTGTGCAATCATCCCGCTTCCAGTTTTGTTAACAGCCCCTTTTTTTGTTATTGCATCTGCTCCGAAAAAAACAAAATTTGCTTTTTTTGTCTGCTGGGTTTTTGTTAATGCAATTGCAGATGCAGAATCTATGAACATAGTAACTTTAATTCCTGCTTTTTTTAATTGTTTTGCAGTTAATCTTCCCTGATATAATGGGCGAGTTTCTGTATTGTAAACTTCAAATTTTCTGCCTTTATTTTTTGCATTAATTAAAGCCCTAATAACAGTTGAAGAATGGCAGTGGGTGAAAACAACTGAATTATTTTTAATTAGTTTTAATGTTTGTTTGTTTATTATCTCTTGATTTTGATTTAGTTTTTTTGTCAATTGTTGCAATGTTAAATTGTCTGCTTGTTTTAGAATATTTGTTAAGAGAGGTTCTGTTTGTCTTTGAGAAAGAATTTTCTTTTTTGAAATTTGTGTTGGGATTAATTTATATGCTTTAAATCCTTGTAATGCTATATTTCTTGCTCCCTGGATTTTTATTGATTTTATATCTTTGTTAATTTTATTAAACTCTTTTTGCTTGTTCATAAAAAGAAAAGCACAAGAATATATTTAAAAGTATCTTATTCTATTGTTAATAAGGAAAAGGAAATAACCCTCAATATTAATAACTTATCAAAATATAGGTTATACAACCGAGGTGTTTAAGCTACTCATAAAAAATGTTAGAAATGTTAATTAATCCAAAAAAAGCAGAAAAGCGTCCTTGGGAGATGTTTTTTGTCGGTGCTTTTTATGCAACAATTTCCCTGCTTTTAGTAAAATGGATTTTTTCAGGAGACCCTGTTTTATCAAGATATTCTGGAATCTTAGTTGTAACTTTTTGTGTTATGTTTTCAATACCTTTTATTTATTATACCTTTAAACTTGAAGAAGAAAAAGATTTGCAGATAAAAGGATTTAAAAGACTTTTAAAAGAACATAACAAAGCACTTTTATCATTTATGTTTTTATTTTTTGGATTTATTATTGCATTTTCATTTTGGTATATTGTTTTTCCAACAGGCAACCAAAACTTTCGGGTGCAGATTGAAACATATTGCCTGATAAACAAGCCGGCTCATTTTGATGAATGTGTTGCAGAATATGGTATTGAACATATTTCCAAAACTACTGCTTTTTTGACAGCCAAGGAAAAGATTGTTAATATTTTTGCAAATAATATATATGTCCTGATTTTTACGCTTGTTTTCTCGTTGATTTTTGGAGCAGGAGCAATTTTTATTTTAGCCTGGAATGCAAGTGTGATTTCTGCTGCTATTGGAATTTTCTCAAAATCTAATTTGGCTAATCTGCCTTTAGGGCTTGCAAGATATATGATACATGGAATCCCTGAAATCGGGGCTTATTTTGCAGGTGCTTTAGCAGGAGGTATTGTTAGTGTTGCTGTAATTAGGCATGATGTCCATTCAGAAAAATTCTGGACTATTTTGCAGGATTCTTTAAATTTAGTTATTTTATCTGTTGTTTTATTATTTATTGCTGCATTAATTGAAGTGTTTGTCACTCCTGCTGTTTTTTAAAATTAGATTACTAAGATACTAAGAACAGAATATGACATCCTCTCCACACGAAAGTGCGGAGTTTCCTTTTTAATATCTGTTTACAATTTTTAGCTACACAAAACAGAGCTCAAGCTTCTCATCTACATATCTCAAGGTTTTGCACATTATTGATACCATATCATAAATGATATGGATTTCTTCTGCATTTAAAAATATAATAGAGAATTACTGACGTGTTTTAAATTTATAAGTAAATTTAAAAAGCATTTAATCTAATTAGAAATATGGTAAAATGGGTGTGTACTGGATGTAATTTTAGATTTGAAGCAGAGAATCCAAGCGAGTGCCCTTATTGTGGCAGAGATACACTTGAAAAAGAACCTTCTGCTGAAGAGCTATTAAATGAAGTTGAAAAAATGTTAAAAGAGTAATTAAAATGGATGATGAAGAAAAATTAATTGAAAAAAGAAAGGAAAAATTTGTTGAATTTTTGAAAAAGCCAGGGGTTTGGGTTTTAGGATTTTTAATTATTGCCTTAATTTTAGGAATTTATATTAGGAGTTTGCCTATGACAGACCATGGAGGAAATCCTGGTTTATGGGATATCACAACTAACACCTGGACTTTAGGCCCTGATTTAGACCCTTGGTTATTTTTGAGGACTGCTAAATCAATTGTTGATAATGGTTCAGTTCCTAAAATGGATATGATGAGAAATGTTCCTTTGGGATTTGATAATACTAAAGAAACAATGTTACTTCCTTATATGATTGCTGGAACTTATTATTTTGTTAATTTATTCAGAGATTATCCTGTTGAATTTGCAGGAGCGATTTTTCCTGTAATTATGTTTGCTTTAACAATTATTTCATTTTTTTTATTTGTCAGAGAAATTTTTATTAGAAAGAACAAGAAAAGTGAAATAAAAGCAAATATTATTGCATTAATTTCTACATTTTTTATGATTGTTATTCCTGTTTTTTTACCGAGGACTGTTGCAGGAATTCCTGAAAAAGAATCTGCTGGTTTCTTTTTTATGTTTCTTGCTTTTTATTTATTTTTAAAAGCCTGGAAATCAGGAAAATTAAAAAATGCAATTATTTTTGGAATTTTGGCTGGAGTTTCAACTGCTTTAATGGGGTTGATTTCAGGATTAGTTATATATATTTTTATTCCAATTGCTATTGCAGGTTTAGTTGCATTTATTTTAAATAAGATACATAAAAAAGAATTTATTGTTTATGGTTTATGGTTAATCTCTTCAATTTTGTTAATGCTTGTTTTTTCAAACAGGTTTACATTAAAAAGCATGTTAACTTCTTTAAGTTCTGGTTTTGCGTTTTTAGTTTTTGTCATATTCTTAGTTCATTTTATTTTATGGA
>JAFCCB010000064.1 GCA_017610445.1 Candidatus Dojkabacteria bacterium | reverse complement strand
CAACCTCTTCACCTTTCATTCTTTCGCTGAATTTTTTTTCTTTTTGATTCAAGATTTCTTCTGATGTTGGCGGTTTTTTCTTTTTTGTTTTAAAATAAAAAAAAGTTATTGTCACTAAAATAATTAAAATTAAAATAACCCCAATCCAAAATCCAAAACTTGACTGCTTTTTTTCAATGCATTTGCCGACACAACATGAACCATCCAAACTCGCGACATTTTTTCCACTGCATTTTTCATTATCTTCACAGATTTTTCCGTCTTCAATTTCAGAGCAATGCAAAGCTTTAATTTCTTCTTTTGTTTTATTTTCTATATTAATTTCTGTTTTATTCGCAATTGTTTCATTTAACTTCTGCGTCTGGTTTGCTGTCTCATTGTTTTCTGGCAGTTGTGTTTTTTCTATTACAAAAACCGGAACTGTGTAATCATTAATTTTCAAGTCATATTTTCCTGTTTTTATTCCTGAAACTGAAAAAACAATTGTTTTTTCAGAATCTTCTGTCAAAGAAAAATTTTCTGTTTGTTTTTCAAAAACTGCTGAAATGTCCTGATTTTTGTAAAGGGATTTTATTTTGATTGAAAAATCTTTATTTGTTTTTATAAATCCCTGATTAATTTGCAAAGCAGATTGGTTTGTTTTTTTCATTGTAAAATTTTTAATTATTGTGTCTGTTTTCTGAACGCCTGATTCTGTA
This sequence comes from Candidatus Dojkabacteria bacterium, assembly GCA_017610445.1. GTDB lineage: Archaea > Nanobdellota > Nanobdellia > Pacearchaeales > GW2011-AR1 > ARS1285. The sequence goes on along the minus strand of JAFCCB010000064.1, from coordinate 1,423 downwards.
TATTTTGCATTTTCAATTTTAATTGAGAAATTTGCTTCTTGATTTGGAAGCAGTGCATAAAAATAATAAGTATCCTGAAATTTTGTTAAATCTTTTTGAACAGGTGTTGAACGGGGGATATTTTGTTTATAAAGAAAAATATTGTTTATTGTCAATGGTTCAATAAAATTTCCAGTGATTTCAAGCTGAAGAATTTCCTGAGGCTGGTAATTTTCTTTTGATAAAGAGATTTCTAATGCTGAGATTGCTGGTAATAACAATAAGATTAATAAAAATGTTATCTCTTTTTTCATAGATTAATAATAAGAAAACAGCTTATTAAATATTTCTAAATACTTTTAATTTCTTTTTTATATTTATTAACAAATCTCCAAGATTGTTTTAAAAAATCTTCAAAATTTTTTCTTTTATTATAAAATCCTTGTAGATGTTTTAATAATGGCTTATTTTTTATTTTAAAATTTATATATTCTTGGTAAACAAGAGGTTTATGTTTGAAAATCTTTTGAATTCTTTCATCTTTCAAAATTACTGCAGGAACCATCTCACTTAAGCTCCATACTAAATAAGGCATGTCAAATTCTTTTTCCTTTGTTTTTGGAAAAACTTGTTTCCATTTTTCAAAATAAATAAAGTGCAAAATTTCATGAAGAGAAATATCTTTCATTATTTTGGATTTATAATAAATATCATAAGTTCTCTTTTTAATATTTCTTGGGCAAATAGGGTTTGGATTAACAAAGGCAATAATTTTCATAGTATTTTTTGGCCATTTTATTTCTAAGATTTCTGATAAAGCTATCATTACTTTATTATTAATCTTATTCCATTCTTTTTGAAAATGTTTTTTTGCAATTTCAAATTCCTTTTTATCTTTTTCTTGAAGCTCTTTAAAAAATTCTTTAGTTATCTTTGTTCTTTTTTCTTTATCTACAATTCCCTTTAATTTTTTTTTAAGTTTAGGATAAAGATTTAAAATTTTATAGCTTTTATCCCAATCTTTCTTAGGACTAAGAAAATAATTAATACTATTAATATAATGTTCAAAAGGAGCAACTTTAAATTTAACTTTTGGTAGCATAATAAAATTAGAAAAATATAATTAATAAACTTTTACTTATCTGAAATTATCCAAAATCCTGCTCTTCTTTTTAATATAGTATTTTATAGAATTTTTTATCTAAATCTTCTGTCATTTTATTTAGCCATGTCTTTTAATTTTTTCATTGTGTCTTCAAAGGCAGAATCTTTTTGTGTTTTTCTTGCTGGTCTTCTTACTGGTCTTCTGTAAGATTGTCTTGGGATTATCTGTCTTGGTTTTTGAAAGAAAGGGGTTGCTGATGGGGGCATTGTAGGACGTCCTGAAGGGCTTTTAGGTGGTTTTCCAAATTTTAGTTTACTTTTAAATCTAAACCACCATATT
>JAFCCB010000027.1 GCA_017610445.1 Candidatus Dojkabacteria bacterium | reverse complement strand
ATTGTTGGTTGTCCTCCTGAAAAAGCGTATTTGTTAATTTTTTTTTCAACTTCTTTTGCAGAATCTGTCAAGGCAATATAAGAAAAAGAATCAGATGCAGACATTTTATTTCCTTTTAATCCTGGAATGAAACTGTGATAGGTTGAAGATAATTGTGTGAATTTTGGATTTTTAATTCTTTTTGATATGTCTCTTGCTAATCTTAAGTGAGGGTCTTGGTCTATTCCGACTGGAACAAGAACAGGGCAGATTTCTTCAAATTCTTTTAATTGCGGGTGAAGCATATCTGATGCCTGCAATAATGAAGACAGAATTTTCCCAGGAGTAATTTTTCCATAAACTGCCTTGAATTCATTAAAAGTAATGTAGCGCGCCAAAAGATTCTGCAGACGATAAAAAGCATTTGATTTTTCTGCAATTTTGCTTCTTGAGGATTGGAAATAAATTTCGCAGTTCTGTGGTTTTAAACCCAATGCAATGTAATTTTTTATGTATTCTTCTATTGCAATTTTTTTTGATTCTTCTAAGGACTGCCCGCGCATATGATAGGCTTCTAAATCTGCAATTGCAATATAAATTCTTGCTCCTAATTTCTGGTAAAAAATCATCTGTTTTACTAAAATCATATGCCCAAAATGGAATTTTCCAGTAGGCATCAGCCCTGTCATCATGACAAACTTTTTTTTATTTTTTACTGCTTCTAAAATTTTCTGAATGTCTCTGTGGGCAAAAACAAATTTTCTCCTGAATAAAATTTCCTTGTTAAAAATTTCTGGAAGCTGTTTTAAAGGCGACACCCCAAATTTTTTTATTAATTTGTGATAATTAATATTCCCCTTAACTTCCCATGGATTTACAATAGACTCTTTTTTCATATATAGAGTATTAGTTTTGTGTATTTAAAACTTACTTTCAGATTTGATTGGCTTGGATGCAATAATTAAGGATGAATTGTATTTTGTTTTTATATAAAAAAATTGTTTTAAACAATTAACCTTTAAAATTCTTTAGTTTGGCTTACCTGTTGTCTTATCTGTCAATCTTTAATTAATAGAGAACTTTATTTTATCAGATATTAAAAATTATTCAAAACAGGTATCTTATGATTATAGCCAGAAATTACATAAAGTTTAAATAGATAATTTTGTTTAAGAGGCTATGAAAAAGAGATTATTCGCAGGATTAGTTTTGACTTTATTTTTTATTGCAAGTGTTTCAGCAGGAATTTATTTTACTAACCCAGAATCATATTATAATTTAGGAGATGTCATAAAAGTAAATGTTACAGTGAGTCCTGTTCCTGAAGGACTTTTAAGTATTGATTTAATTTGTGATGGAAATTCTGTAGAAATATCTAAAGGAATTCTTGATGAGGGTTTTGCAGAGATTAAACTTCCTTTGAATTTTTTTACAATTAATGAAGTTAATGGTAATTGTTATTTTCTTGGTGAGTATCCTGGGGGTGTTGAAGGAAAAAGCAGAGAATTTGAAATCTCAAGTTCATTAGATGTGATATTAGAGGCTAATAATTTATTTGTCAAGCCAGGAGAGGGGTTTGTTATTTCTGGAGATGCAAAAAGATTAAATGGGGGGGGTATTAATGGAAGTGTTGAGATAACTATTCCTTTATTAAAAACAGAGGTTTCAAAGAATCTTGAAAAATTAAATGAGTGCATATTGCGCTGCGAGGAAGAAAATGAAATTTGTGTTGAAAATTGTGAGGAGGATTATGAAGAAAATAATGAAAGTTTGAATGTTGATAATGGCATTTTTTATGGGGAGGTTGTTGATGGGAAGTTTTCAGTTAATCTCACATTAGCAGATGACACTCCTGCAGGAGATTACAGAATTGACGTCAGGGCTTATGAATCAGATTCTTCTGGAAGGACAACAAGCGAGAGTGTTGTTATAGCAAGTTTAAATGTGCTGCAGGTTTTAAGCAGTATAGATATTGCAATAAGTAATTTAGATATAAATCCCGGCGAAATTCTTAATTTTAAACCTTTCTTGCTGGACCAGTCAGGAAATTCTATTAATGAAAAGGTTTCTGTTATCATAAAAGACAATAATTTAAACAGGATTTTCGAGAAAATTCTGCAGTCAGGAGAAACAACTGAATACAAAATTCCAAGTAATTTGAGTTCTGGATATTATGATATTGAAAGTTCAGCAGGAGAAATAAGTTCTGTGAAAAAATTTTATGTAAATGAAAAAGCAATTGTTTCATTTGATTTAAGAAACAGCAGTTTAATTGTTACTAATATTGGAAATGTTGCTTATAAAAAAGATATTCAGATTGATATGAATGGAAAATCTTTTGTCAAAAAAATTAATTTAGAATTAGGAGAGCAACAGGAGTTTGTACTGACAGGACAAGGAGATTATGATATTAAAGTTAGTGATGGAGAGAATGAGGTTGTACATAATAGGGTTGCATTAACAGGACATGCAGTTAATGTTGAATCTATCAAGAAAGGATTTGTTGCATTAAACACGCCGATAATTTGGATATTTTTTATAATTGTTTTGGGCGCAGGAATTTTGTTTTTATTTAGGAATATTTTAAAAAAGAAATCTTTTACTTATCCTTTTAAAGAAAAGTTCAGGGGAGAATTTAAAAAATTTAAATTAAAGAAAAAAACTGATGCTGGGAAAATTGATGAGGGCAGGAAGAAAGAACTTAAAGAAAATAATGGGATGGAAAATAAGGCAGAACAGGTTTTGGTTTTAAAAGGAAATAAAAATTCTGCCTGTGTTTTGGCTTTGAAAATTAAAAATAAACTGAGCAAGACAGCTAAACAGAATTTGCAGAAAATAATGAGTTTAGTTAATGAAAAAGGGGCTGTTTATGAAAGCAGAGATTATCTTATTGCTGTGTTTAGCCCTTTAATGACAAAGAGTTTTAAAAATGAAATAATCTGCGCGAGAACTGCTGAACTGCTGAAGCAAAAACTAAAAGAGCATAATAAAAAATTTGTAGATAAAATTGAGTTTGGGGTTGGTATAAATTCAGGTGATGTCATAAACAAAATAGAAAATGGGAAACTGAAATTTACTGCTCTTGGAAATTTAATTTCTGGGGCAAAAAGAATTGCAGAGGCTTCTAATGAGCAAATTTTATTGACAAAAGAAGCTTATGAAAAGTCCTCTGGAGGAATTAAAGCGAGCAAAAAAGTTGAAGGAGTATATGAAGTTAAGAGAATTATTGATGCTGAAAAAAATAAAAAGTTTATTGATGGCTTTTTGAAAAGGATTGGTTCTGAAAAAAATAAAAAAGGAGAGGGTGGATTTTCTTTAGGATAAAAAATATTTTTTATAGTTTTTTATTCTTCTCTTTTTGCAATTTTCTTGTAAAACTGTAATATTTCACTCATTTTTCTTGGATTAAGTGAATAATGAATTTCGCCTGTTTTCATTGCAGTAACAAGCCATTGGTCTTTTATTAATTCTTTTAAAGCCTGTTTTGTGGATTTGCTTCCAATAAGATGGGAAGGTAATCCTTTGAGGATATTTTCAGTATGAGCACCGCCCCATTTTTTCCATCGCACAAGTTTTCTTATAATTCTTTTTTTAATTTCCTCTTTATCCATTATAAATACAATTTTTTCCATTATATAAATTGTTATACTTAAAATAGAACAACATTGTTCTAAAATAGTAACATTTAAATATCAAGCAATTATGGATATATATGGAAGAAAAATCATTATTCATAGAGTTTATGGGGGATTCTCCAATGGTGAGAGTATTAGATTATTTACTCACGGAGCGAGAAATAGATTTCTCTATTTCAGATATGGCAAGAAATGCAGGCATTGGAAGAACTACACTATACAGAATTTGGGAAAAATTAATAGGGAATAAAATTATTACTTCAACAAGAATGATTGGAAAAGCTAAACTATACAAATTGAATATGGAAAACAATGCAATAAAAAAATTAATGGAAATAGATGACGCATTAGTTTTAGAAGATTTAAATAAACATGCTAAAAATCAGAAAATAAAAGTTGCAATATAACTTTTGGATTTGTTTTTCACCAACCCAAAAAACCACAACCTATATCTTATCAAAATATTACGCTTAGGAGATGAAGGGCTTGAGCAAGAACAACTCATCTGCATAACTTAATAATTTAAAGCATTATAAAAAATAAAAGTTTCATTTATTTTAAGTAGTGAAAAAATACCTTTAGCATAAAATAATCAAATTTAAAAGAATTTATATATTTTTAGCTAACAAAACAGAGCTTAAGATTCTTATCTACATATCTCAAAGTTTTGCGCATTTTAAAAGAATTTGTATATTTTTATTAGTTTAAAACAAATTCACAATCCCCTCACAACATGTACCTGTTCAACAGGTTTTGCATCAAACTCTTTGAAGTTGTTTCGTTTGTAAAATCTTTTAGCATTTTTCATTACAGAATAAGTTGATAATATTATTTTTTTATATCCCTGCTGTTTTGAGAATTTAATAATTTGATTAAGCATTTTTTGAGCAATTCCTCTTCCCTGGTATTCCCCTCTTACATACATTCTTTTTAACCTTACTGAATTTTTATTTATTTTTTTCACAGCCATTGTTGCAATAATTTTTTTTGGGTTTCCCTGCGTTTCTGCTACTAAATACAAGAGATAATTTTTTTTTACATTAAATTCTTTTAGGTATTCAAACTTGGTTGGGTCGCCATTGAATATTTTTGCAAGATTTTCTGACACCATTTCAATAATCTGTTTTTTATCTGATGCTTGATATTTTCTTATTAGCATTTTGTTTGTGTGTTAATTTAAGTATTGATATTTAAATGTTATGGCATTACTTTTAAGTTGTTAAAATATATAAACTTTTGCCAAAGATAATCTTGGTTCATTAGAATAATTAAATTTTTAAACCCCTTTGCAGAAAAATTGGGTTTTTTGTTTAAAACTTTAAAGCAAATTGATGAAAAATTTGGGCTTGTAAATCTTCTTATGACACCATCTCCACACTAAAGTGTGGAGTTTCTTTTTTAATATCTGTTTACAATTTTTAGCTAACAAAACAGAGCTTAAGATTCTTATCTACCCATCTCAAAGTTTTGCACATTATTGATACATATCATAAATGATATGGATTTCTTCTGCATTTCAAAAATTTTAGAAAATAGCAAGAGGGTATTATTTTATTTTTCTGATTTTAATAGAGCTGAATTTTGATAATTTTCAAAAATGATAATCTTCTTTTTTTACAGGAATTGGCAGTTCATTTCTAAAATTGAAAAATTCTAAAAATTCTTTTAAGATTATTTTATTTATGTTTAATTTTTTTAGTTCTCCAAGAACATAAGCTGTAAAACAATAAGGGCAGATAGAAGCTCTTTTGTTTTTACATTTGATGCATTGTGTTGAATTTGTAATATCTTCTTTTACTCTTTTAAGATATTTTTGCAGTTTTGGAATTAATTCTTTTCTTAAATCAGGGTAAAGTGTCAGCCAAGCGTTTATTTCTGTTGTAAGACATACTGGGCATAATGGATTTGTAATTGCTTCTCCGCAAATCTCACATACATATTGTTGTTCAAAAGCAAAAGAGTTATTTTTTAACATTTTAGATAAATTTAAGCTATCAGAAAACTGAAAACTTAAATCAGAAATTTAATGGCACAAAAAATAGGCTTACTGCTATAACTGACTGGTAAAAAATTTTTCGTCCTTGTATCAAGCCAATTATACCTATTTATTTCCATGTTATATATAAGTGTTTGAAGTTTATATATCTTTTGGGAAAATTTATTTAAGGGGTTATAGGATCAAATGAAAATTCTTGAAGATTATTTAAAAATTTATAGAATATATTTCTTATAACATAAAACTATTTAAATTAAAAAATTCTTTAATAATTCTTTCAGTAATTCTTTATTTTAATTAAATTTTATTCCTAATTTTTCTGCATATTGCTAAAGTTTTTTTAAAATCTCAAATTCCTGTTTTTATTAATTAAAAGAGCATTGCAGGACATTTAAGAGTTATGCTTTTATTTTTAAAATATCCGGCTAATTTTAAATCACAATTATATTTAAAAACTCTTTTTTATTATTTTGTTATGGGTTTAGAAAAAAAATCAGAATCAGGTCTTTTCTCATTGTTTGTGATGGGTGCTGGTGCGAGCATTGCTGCATTAGGTTATGATAATCATAAAAATTTATTTGAAATTGGTTTTGGTGTGGGGATATTTTTTATAGGAGCAGGAAATAATCATGAATTTAATGAAAAATTTATCTCAAATACAGGGGGAATTGTAAGGGCTAATTATTATTGGTTCAAACAAAAATTTTGCAAGGGGGAAAAATTAAATTCTGATTCTTTATATTTTAGTTATATGCATTATAAGTCTTATCCCCACAAAATTTAAAAGCATTAATAATATTTTAATTTATGAAAAATATGCAGAAAAAAATATTAATCACTTTAGCAATCGGGCTGGTTTTAATTATTGGTTTTTATATTATTACAGACGCAATAACAAAATATACAGGGTTTTTTGTTTTTGATGATAAAAATGATTTTGAAAAATGTTTAGAACAGCAGGATATTGCATTATTCATTAATACTGAGGATTCTACTAGGAGTTTAAAGAATATTCAGTTAATTGATTATCTGCAATATGTTAATATAACAAATTGTCTTAGAAATAATGAGGCTTGTCTGGAAAAAGGTGTGCATAGTTTTCCGAGCTGGATTATAAATAACAGGAAAATTGAAAAGGATATTAGTTTTGAAGAATTGTCTGAATTTTCCAGGTGCAGATTTATTAAATAAAAAAAGGAGGTAAAATGGTTTCAATTAATAAAGAAAAATGTATTGGGTGCGGAACATGTGCTGCTGTTTGTCCTGAAGGTTTTGAAATAAAAGGCGGGAAAGCAGTTGTTAAAAATGGAAATGCCTCTTGTATAAAAGAAGCTAAAGAATCCTGTCCTGTTGATGCAATAAAGATTTAGACAGAAATATTTTAAACTTCCTGACTAAGGTTTTGATGAACTGTTATGTGGTGTATAAAAATATTAAATACCCAGGGAATCTGCGTCTTTAAGCGTAAGAAGATGTTACAACTTTAAATTAGGTTTTTGAGGTATTAAATTATTTTTTTAATTTTTGATAATAAAAAATTCCTATTTTTGCTGTGATAAAAATTAAAGAACCAATAGTCCCTAAAATTAAATCTATCATTGTGTCGTCATTCTTGTCTTGTATAATTTTTAATTTCGTAATCCCCGTGTAATCTCTTAAATAAACCCCCTGTAATTTCCAACTGAATATTTGGTCTAAAGAATATTCGCCGATTTCAAATAAAGCAAGCAGGGAAATCATAAATGCAAAAGTTATCATCAGTTTTGTTGAGAACTTAAGTTCTGTTTTGTTTATTAAAAAGAAAACTAAAACCCCTAATAAAACCGGGATGATAAAATGAAGGATTTTGTCATAATCAGGAGAAATGAAATATAAGGGACTGAATAAAATTCCTGCTGTAGAAATTAAAATAAGAATTAGATAATGTTTTGTTTTAAATCCGAGTTTAAAAAAATAATTTATAAAATGGAATATTAAAACAGAGAGGATAAAACCAAAAATTCGTGTGAAATAACTTGTATTTTTTAGGGTATATAAAATAGATAAAAGAATTATTCCTATTGTTACATAAATTATCTTTTTTTTATGCTGGCTGAACATGGAAATATTAAAAAACCATAAGATATAAATATTGTGTTTTGGGATTTATGATTAAAGGACAGATTATATTTGAAAATGAATAAACAAAAAATAAATAAGAAAATGAGGAAAATGAGTTTTTCAGAAATCTTTGAGAAATACCCAAAGGCAGTTGAGTTTTTTTTAGAAAAAGGAATGCACTGCATTGGATGCCCTATGGCTCAGATGGAAAGTTTAGAGGAGGGGGCTCTGGCTCATGGATTAGATGCCGATAAACTGGTTGAAGAGTTAAATAAAAAGGTGGAGAAAAATTTTCCATAATATTTATAAACACATATGAATTATATTTCACATGAAATTTAAAACATATAATATATTTTTTAGCAAATTTGCAAATCCCTTAAGAATTAAAATTATTTCCAGTTTAGATAAAAAACCAAAATCTGTAACTCAGCTTTCTGATAAATTAAAAGTTGAACAAAGCAGAATAAGCCATGCTTTGAGGGAATTAAGGAAATGCAGTATTGTTCAGGTTGAACAAAAAGGAAAGAAAAGAATTTATAATTTAAATAAAGAAACAATTCTCCCTATTTTAAGAATAATTGATAAACATAGAAATAAATATTGTAAGATTAAAGGGAAATGAAACAAATTTATTTAGACAATGCAGCAACAACAAAAGTTGATGATAAGGTTCTAAAATCTATGCTTCCTTATTTCACTAAGAGATATGGAAATGCAAGTTCTCAGCATTTAATTGGGCAGGAAGCAAAAAGAGCTTTAGAAGAAAGCAGGCATATTATTGCAAAATCTATTGGAGCCAAAGATGATGAAATTATTTTTACTTCTGGTGGAACAGAAAGTAATAATTTAGCTTTGAAAGGTTTGTTTTTCTCGCATCCTGAAAAAAATCACATTATAACAAGCAAGATAGAACATGATAGTATTTTAAACACCTGTAAATGGCTTGAAACTCAAGGAGCTAAAATAACTTATTTAGATGTTGATGAAAAGGGTTTTGTTAATATTAAAGAGCTTGAAAAAGCAATATCTTCTGATACTTTAATTGTTTCAATAATTCACGGGAATAATGAGATTGGCGTGATTCAGGATATTGAAGAGATTGGGAAAATCTGCAAAGAAAGGGGAGTTTATTTTCATACTGATGCGTGCCAGAGTTTTACTAAAGTTTTAATAAATGTTAAAAAACAGAATTTAGATTTAGTTACTTTAAATTCCCACAAAATTCATGGGCCAAAAGGTGTTGGTGCTTTGTATGTTAGAAAGGGGATTGAAATTACTCCTCTTGCTCATGGTGGGGGGCATGAAAAAGGATTGAGAAGCGGAACAGAAAATATTCCTGGAATTGTCGGTTTTGCAAGGGCTGTGAAGATTGCAAATTGGAAAGATGTAAAAAAAATTAAAAAAATAAGAGATAGATTAATTAAAGGGATTTTAAAAATTTCAAATACAAAACTTAACGGGGCTGAAGGAGAGGACAGGTTGTGCAATAACATTAATATTTGTTTTAATAATATTGAAGGAGAAGCAATTGGTGGTTATTTAGATGCTAATGGTATTTGCAGTTCAACAGGAAGCGCCTGTTCATCTAATACACTTAAAACAAGTCATGTACTTAAAGCAATTGGCTTATCTGATATTCAGACAAATACTTCAATAAGATTAAGTTTGAGCAGATTTAATACTAATGAAGAAATAGATTATGTTCTTAAAATTTTGAATAAAATTGTCAGAAAACTGAGGAGGATAAGCCCAATAAAATGAAAAAGAAAATGAGTTTTTCAGAAATCTTTGAGAAATACCCAAAGGCAGTTGAGTTTTTTTTAGAAAAAGGAATGCACTGCATTGGATGCCCTATGGCTCAGATGGAAAGTTTAGAGGAAGGGGCCTTGGCTCATGGATTAAATGCTGATAAACTGGTTGAAGAGTTAAATAAAAAGGTGGAGAAAAAATAAATTAATATTAATCTCTTATAAAATATCATGTTTTGAAGAACAGAAGATTAAGCTACTAATCAACTCAGCTTGAAGATTTAAACATTATCAAAAAATAAAATGGCAAATAAATTTACCTCTTACAATAAAGAAGTGATGAAAAGATTTCTTCATCCTAAAAATTCTGGGGAAATTAAAAATCCAGATGCTGTTGGGAAGATAAGAAATGACTATTGCGGAGATTTAATGGAGATTTATCTAAAAATTGATGATAAAGATAAGAAAAATCCAAGAATAAAAGATGTTAAATTTCAAACAATGGGCTGTGCTGCTGCAATTGCTTCTTCAGATGTTTTGTGCGAGCTTGCCCGCGGGAAAACTTTGGAGCAGGCAAAAAAAATTGATAATAAATTAATAATTAAAAGGCTTAAGGGTTTGCCGTCGATAAAACTTCATTGTTCTGTTTTAGGAGAAAGAACTTTGAGAGATGCGATTGAGAAGTATGAGAAGAAAAATTCTGAAGGATAATTAATTATTATCTGATATCTGATGAAATATTATGCTATGAAAAATAGCAGATTAAGTCCTAAAAACTGATAATAAAGAATAAAGAATTTATAAATTAATTATTCTCCTTTAATAAATTTTCTATGCTCTTCTTCTTGTCTTTAATAGCATTTACTTTTCCCTTTCTATCGTCTATATGAATAATTGTATAAACTCTGTTAACATATTTTTTCATAATTTCATGAGCCCCTTTTAATATTTCCCAAACATCTTCATCTTTCCCTTCTATTATAGTTCCCATAGAAGTCAGTTCATATTTTATGCCTTTTTTTCAGATTTATTTTTTATGTAATTTACAACTTCAGCGACATATTTGCTGACAGTTTCTTCTTTTTCAATAGGAGATACA
>JAFCCB010000063.1 GCA_017610445.1 Candidatus Dojkabacteria bacterium | reverse complement strand
ATTTAATACTCTTCTTAAATCTTCTTGTTTTTCAGAAGTTGCTTGAGATCTTCCAACAATTCCATTACTCATATTTCCTCCTTTTATAATTTTGTTTTTTACTATTTTATCATATTTTGATCTGCAAAATATGATCTTAAATTTTGATCATAAACAAAATCCTGGATAAAATAATTCGAAGTAATACTTGATAATTTAGATTTGCTTTCAATGCACCTGAAAACATAAATTACTATTTTAGTAAAATTCTCTTTTTCTTCTTGATCAAATAAAATATCTTTTGATTCGTTTTCAATCCATTCATTTAATTTTTTAGCTGCTTGAATAAAATTACTTTCATCTTGATTAGAAAATTTAACTTTATTATAATTCTGGTTCAGTATTCTCTTGGAATAAAGAATTTTGAATTTCTTTGTTAATCTTGGAAATTCATCTTTGAGTAAATTTTCTTTTTGATCTTTTTCAGATTTTCCATTTTCAGGTAAAAGTAAATAAAGTTTATCGAACTGTTTTCTTAATTTCTTTGTTGATAAAATATTTTTAAACCAAAATGAATCTTGTTGACAAATATAAATTACTTTTTTAATTTCTTTAATTTTCCTATTATCTAATCTAATCATTGAATCGATATGAGTTGCCCATTTTTGTAAATTAGGTTTTATAAATCCTTTATTATTTTTTTGAATTTCAGTAAATAAAAGAGTAGCAAGTCGGATCTCTTTAGAGTCCGACAAAAAGTTTTTTTTACTTTCCTTTTCTTTACTTTTATTTACTTTACTATACTTTACTTTACTTTGTGTTTTAATCTGTGGTTTTATCGAGTTAATTATAACATTAACCGAGTTAATTATAACATTAACCCTTTTTGGGTAACTTTTGGCATTTATTTCAACTAATAAATATTCTTTAATAAATAAAACTTCTTTTCTTGATTTTGTTATATTGATGTATCTTTTTTGAATTCCTTTTGATGTTAAAATAGAATATTCTTTAAATTTTTCTGTATTAAATATTTCCCATTTTACAGCATCGTTTATCATACCATAAATTAATTCTGTAGATAAACATAAATTCTTTTTCATCAGTAAAACTATATCTTCATTTATTTCATAAAAGTAAGAATTAGAATAAATTTTTTGAAATAATTTTATGATAAATCCGAATCCTTCAAGGCCATATTTTGCCTCTATTAATTCTATTTTTTCATCCATATGTACATCAAGTGAAAAGTAATCTATGCCAGATTTAATTGGTCTTGCCATTAAATTTTTACATCCTTTCTTAAAAGTTTAACTTCCTTTTTTGATAAATCAGCAGGGTCTCCTGAATCTAATTTTAGTATTTCAATATCTATAAATACTGATAATTGATTACATAAATTTATTGCTCGCTTCTGAGCTTGCACTTCAGAATCAAACATTATAAATACTTTTTTTAGATTTTTATTAATTCCTAATTTTCTTATAAAGTTAATTTGTTCTATTGAATAAGCATCTGTCATAGTAGCACAGCAATTATTTCCGATTCTCCAAACGTCAAATACGCCTTCTACTATTATAATTTTGTCTTTAATAATATGATCTGAATTATAAACTAAGGCATTAGGAGAAACAATGGATTTCTCCACAGGAGCTTTCCAGTGTTTTCCCCTTTTGCCTGTAATATCTCTACCATAAAAACTAACTGTATGCCCGTTTAAAAGGATCGGAGCTATTACCGTATATCTGTATGTGCCCCAGTTCATTCCATACCGAATTTGATACCAATCAGTTAGTTCTAATGGTATAAATCGACGTTCTTTTAAATACTTTTTGTGTATATTCATTGGTTCTTTAGAAATACCATCAGGCCATATAAATTTATTAGTATTTTTTCTTTCTTTTTTTTCTTGTATCGAATCCTCACTAATAAATTTATTGATGATTATTTCAGCTTGATACCAAGAACAATTTTCAATCTCTTTTATTAATTTTTTAATATTTCCCTTTTTACCACATATCCAACAAGAGAATAATTTAGTAGGTGAAATACCACAATGATAAGATGAGTCCAGGCAGAATGGACACGCTATGTTGATCCAACCTTGCGTAACATTTTTGCCTTGATCTCTAAAATCAATGTTATTTTCTTCGAGATATTTTATTGTATCAAAAGAAGAATACATTATCTTATAAATATGACCGGTAATATCATTATTAAGAATAAAATAAAAAATGATATGCTCGCATATTTTAATAAGTTGTTATTTATTTCATTATTTG
>JAFCCB010000026.1 GCA_017610445.1 Candidatus Dojkabacteria bacterium | reverse complement strand
GCAATCTGTTTTGAAATTTCCTGAAGATGACATTGTAAGACAATCAAGTTTTGCAAGAATTCAAAATATTTTAAATAAAAAAGACAAAGAATATAAATTGAATACTGCAAATGCATTATGGCTACAAAAAGATTATTCATTTTTACCAGATTATTTAGATACAACTCAAAAATATTATTATGCAGAACAAAATGAACTTGATTTTATGAATGAGAATAAAAAATCAGTTGATACAATAAATAGCTGGGTTGAAGATAAAACAAATGATAAAATTAAAAATTTAATTCTAGAGTTAAGTACTGATACAAGATTAGTTTTAACAAATGCTATTTATTTTAAAGGGGATTGGTTGAAGAAATTTGATAAAGATGATACTCAGAAGAGAGATTTTAATACTGGTTCTGGAGTTGTTCAAGCTGATATGATGTATCAAAAAGATGATTTTAATTATGCTGAGACTGATGAGTTGCAGGTTTTAGAAATGGATTATAAAGGAGAAGAATTATCCATGGTTGTTTTACTTCCTAAGGAAAGTTATGGTTTAAATGATATTGAAATTAATAATGAAAATATTAAGGATTGGAAATCTAAATTAAGAGAACAAGAAGTAAATGTTTATTTTCCTAAGTTTGAGTTTGATACTAAATATGGTTTAGTAGATACTTTAAAGCAAATGGGAATAAAAGATGCTTTTTCTTCTGGAAATGCTGATTTCTCTGGAATGAATGGCGATAGGGATTTATTTATTGGAGATGTAATTCATCAAGCATATGTTAAAGTTGATGAAAAAGGAACAGAGGCTGCTGCTGCAACTGCTATTGTAATGAAGGCAACTGCTGTTGGACCAGAACATCAAATTATTTTCAAAGCAGACCATGAATTTATATTTTTAATAAAAGAAAAATCAACAGACCAGATTTTGTTTATGGGTAAGGTTGTTAATCCTAATGAATAAAATACCATAGTAATTCTTAAATAATCATAGATGTAATTAATATTAAAATGGAAAAATTAAATACATACATTGGAATAAATCCATTTACTGTTTTAGTTGATGAATCTTTAGAATTATCTTATTTAACAGAAAAAGCAAGACAATTAAGTTCATTAGATTTTAAACAAAAATTAAATAAAGTAAAAAAACTTTCATTAGAAGCAATGACAAATGCTTATGAAATGATGTTAAATGGAATAAATTTAAAAGAAAAAGAAAAAGGCAAAGATATTGTTATGAACAGCTATCCATTAAGTTACGCTCTTAAACAAAAAGCAGGATGTTGTAGATACCAGGGAGCTTTATTTTTTGTTTTAGGTTATGAAGCAGATTTAGGTGATAAACATTTTATTCAAGGAGCACCAGTTAATCAAAGAACAAACACTGTATTTAATGAAATTATTCAAGACAAAAAACTTTATCAGATTAGTATCTTTACTGAAAGTTTAAAAGATAAATCTTTGGATTATTCTAAACAAAATCCAAAAGTATTTAAACAAGCTTTCAAAAAAATTCAGGGATTAGGTATGTATTCTTATCACAGAACTAAAAAAGGATTAGTTTTGATATTAAATCCAGAATCTCACATTAAACAATTAAAATGAATTTCACAACAACTTTCAAAACAATAACACAATCAAAAATATTCCAGCAGTTCCAAAAACAGCATCAGGAAGCAGAATTAGTTGCAGGTTTTTTCATCTTAGACTTTTTAGACAGCAACAATCAGAGAAGTTTAGATTACAAATCAGACAGCGAAATATTTACTTTCTCCCTCAACCAACAAAATGAAATAACAATAAAACAAGACAAATTAATTAAAAATCCTAAATTCCCTGAATTAACAAAAATCTCAGCCAGCATAAAAATAGATTTAGATTCAATTCCTTCAATAGCAGAACAGGAAGCATTAAACAGAAGCATAAAAAACAAATTCCAGAAAATAATTGCAGTCCTGCAAATGCACAACAACCAGCAAATATGGAATTTAACGTGTATGTTAGAGGGATTAATTATTTTGAATATTCTCATCAGTTCAGACACAAGGGATATAATTAAATTTGAAAAAAGAAGTCTCGCTGATTTTGTGAAAAAGGGATAAATTTGGGTTTCTAAAAACTAATTAACTATCTCATCTTGGGTTATATTTAAATAATCTCAAATATTTTTTGATGAATGATAAATAAAAGAGGAGGAGCACTGAATATAATTTTAATTCTGATTCTTTTAGTTGGTTTATTAATCGGGGGATATTTTTTATATTTGAATATTCCAGGAAACCCTGAGAGTTTTAAGATTAATGTTGAAAAGCCGAAGTTAGAAATAGGCAATCTTAGTTATGAAGTTAAACAGTTTTACCCAAACATGAAATTTAATCATAATTCTATTTCATACAAAATTGATTCTGCCTGCAGTGAAAAGAAAAAAAGCAGGATGATAGAAGCTTTTGATGAACTCTCTGATAAAGTTGGGGTTATTAATTTTTATCCTGTTTTTGAAAATCCAGATATTGATGTCAGCTGTTCTGAAGATGAAAAACTTTCTGTTGAAGAAGATTATTTTGTAGCAGGAGAGGGCGGGGCTAAGGAAATTATCCAAACAGAAAGATATAATGTCATTACGCAGGGAATTATTCTTTTGTACGGCAATCCCCATAAGTTTTATGAATGCGAATGGCCAAATATAGAACTGCACGAACTACTGCATGTTTTTGGCTTCCAGCATTCAAAAGACGAGAACAGTTTAATGTATCCTTATTTAAAATCCTGCGACCAGAAATTAGACAACTGCATAATTAATGATTTAAAAAAACTTTACTCTCAGGAAAACTTGGCTGATTTGTATTTTGAAAATATTCATGGAGTGAAAAAAGGAAGATATCTTGATTTTAATATCAGCATTAAAAATTCAGGAGTTGTTGATGCTAAGAAGATTATTTTAAGTATTTTTGATAGTGATAAAAGATTAAAAGATTTTGAACTGAACAATATTTCTTTTGGTGCAGGAATTAATTTTTACGTAGAAAATCTCAAACTCAAAAGCAGGAATTCTAAAAGTATTAAATTTATTATTGATGTAGATGATTTGATTAAAGAGATTGATGAAGAAAATAATAATGCTGAGCTGAAGTTTGAATAAAAAATTCCAAAATCAAAACAAATCTCTAAGGCACAAAAATCCA
The DNA here is from genome assembly GCA_017610445.1 of Candidatus Dojkabacteria bacterium. Classification (GTDB taxonomy): domain Archaea; phylum Nanobdellota; class Nanobdellia; order Pacearchaeales; family GW2011-AR1; genus ARS1285. Next base: position 10,940 of record JAFCCB010000026.1, on the reverse strand, counting down.
TGAAGCTTTTTTTAAATAACTTTTATTCTTGGGAGAATATTCAAAATAAATTATTAATAGATTGCTAAATAAGATTAAAAAAAAGAGAAATAGAGATTAAGTAAAATAAAAATAAATAAAAAATTAAATTTATTCTGAATCAGAATCTGAGTCTTCTTTATCTTCTGCTTCGTCAGATGTAGATTCAGCTTCGTCTTCAGTTGTTTCAGCTGGAGTTTCGTCTTCAGTTGTTTCAGCTGGAGTTTCGTCTTCAGTTGTTTCAGCTGGAGTTTCGTCTTCAGTTGTTTCAGCTGGAGTTTCTTCATCTGCTTCTTCAGCAGGTTCTTCTTGTGTTTTTGTTTCTTCTTCCATTTTAAATCTCAAAATTTAATTGATTATGGATATAGTTTTTGGTTTTTAAACCTTTTGTAAGAGCATTTACTAACTTTTAGAGTAACAAAATTTATTAAAATTAAATAATATTTATTAAAACAAAAATTTAATCTCTTCTGCATTTAAATATAAATTTTTTTGATTTCTAAAATAAAACAGCACAAAAGAGTAAAATATCTATAAAAGAATTGCTAAACTCACTGCACTTATAGATTTAAAATTTTATTAAGAAAATCTTTCTTTTTTTTCTATTGTGTGTCCGCATTCAGAGCATTTCCATTTTTCAAAAACATCTTCCCCACGAGAAAAAGGAAGCAAATATCCTTTTCCGCATTTAGGACATTTTGGAAAAATACATGCCTTGTTTTCATTGTTTATTTCTTCCATTTATTTTTAAATAAAAAGCTATATTTAAATATATTGTGGAGATTTGAATATCTATGTTTTATTAAAATTTAAGGATTAATTGCTTTGGCAGTTACAGTTAGGATTGTTAGAAAAAGAAAAAATATAGCATAATATTTTTTATCACAATACAAACTCTTCATCTTTTTGCTTTGATTCTAAAACATTTAAAACATCTTGTTTCATTAAAGTTTTTCGTGCATTAATATCCATGTTTTGCTTTAGTTTTCTGATTATTATCTGAATTTGGTTCTCTAATTTCTTATTTAAAACATTAATTGCCTGCGGATTAATTCTTTTAATTCCTAAATTATTCATCAAATAAACTAGGTTATTTTTCTTAATTAATGCATTACTCTTTTTATTGTTTTTTACCATTTTAAACTAATTTATTAATAATACTTTTTTTTTAAATTTAATTTTAAAATTCATAAATAATTTCTCAAAGACAAAACTATTCTCTATAGGAGATAAAAAAACATTATTTGCCATCCATTCTCCTTTATTTTCTAAAACTAATCCTTTTTCTTGTTTTTTGCCTCTTAAAGCATTAACAACTTTGACTTTTAATGAGGGGGTTAATAAAGATAAATCATAATTAAACAAAACTCTGGATTTAAAATTATAAATTCCTGAAAAAGGCTTGTTATTCTTGATGCTATACCCTTCTCTTAATAATGTATTTATCAACGCTGGCGGATTAATAAAAAAATCTTTTACAGATAAAAATGCCACATGAAACTTTGGAATATCTATTTTAATTTTTTTGTCACTTATAACTGCAATATCAATGTCCTGAAAATCTTCTTTTCCTTTAACAAAAGATCCGAATAAGATTATATCTAAGATTTCCTTATCTTTAAGATATTTTTTTAATTTATTTTTTATTTGAAATAAATTCTTTGAGTTCATTTGCATAATTTTTTAATTTAACTGCTTCATTTTCTCTTAAGTTTAAATTATAAGTTTTGATATATGTTTTAAATAAATCACTAACCTTTTCATAAACATCTTTAAAATAAGTTTGTAATAAATCAAATCTATTTTTATGATTTTTAGGCATAATTCTTATGTCAGCATAGATTAAATAGTCACAAAAAATAACAATTGCTTTGAAAAAATCAGAAACAGAAGCATTAAATCTTTTTTTTAATAAATTTTCATTTCCAGAATCTAAAAATTCCTGCGCGTTTTTGATTAATTGTTCCATTAATATATTAATGAAAAAACAAGTTTTTAAAGTTTTTGATTAATGCATTAATTGAGACTAAATTAGAAAAAGAAAAAATATTACATGATATTCTTGAGCTGTTTAAGGTGACTAATATATCCCTCGAGCAGTTTCCTAATTCAATTTAGTTATTTTTTCTATTCTAAATCAAATCTTTTATAGTCAAATTTTTTGTGGTCAATTGCACTTAAAAAAACTTCTTTTTTGTTATAAGTAATTTTAAAGATTAATTTAAAATTTTTAACAATTCTTGTTGATTTATAGCCATGAAGCTTACCTGACAAATATCCACCAATAATTTCTGAATTTTCTTGAAGTCTTTTGATTTTCTTATTTAATGTTTTAACGAATTCTTTATCTCTTTTATATTTTTTAAATTCTTGAGAAAAAGTTTTAGTAGATATAATTTTCCATTTCATATATCATCAATAGGCCATGGTTTGTTCTATATCTTTAAGTTTTTTAAAAATACCCAAAAGATTTATTGATTTTTCCATGCTCAAATTAGGATTTGAAAGTTTATAAAATTATCTAAATTAAGTCCCTTGAGCAGAGTGTGGCATATTATCCTATGAAACCGAACTACATTTACTTCTGAAATCTCTAAAACATATTATCTGGTTTTCCTGCTCGGTTCTTAGGGATAAAATAGTAAATCCCTCGATCCCTCGAGCAGGAGTCGAACCTGCTTCAAGCGGTCTACAGCCGCCTGTAATAACCGTTATACTACCGAGGGTTTAAATTTACTCTCTTAACCTTTATACAGGAATTTAAGCCTGAAGGTTAGAGGGTTTAAATTTACTCTCTTAACCTTTATACAGGAATTTAAGCCTGAAGGTTAGAGGGTTTAAATATATTGAGAAAAAGAGGTTTTTAAAGATTGCTTTTTAACCTATAAAATTTATAAAATTTGTTAATTGAACAAACTTAATTCTCTTATTTGTGTAACTAAATTCTTGAAGAGTTATTAATATTTTTTAATAGAATTTGATGAGCAAAAATTTTAAATTATTTCTTCGGCTCATTTATGAAAAAACTTCTGTTTGAAGTTGTTTCTTTTATTTTTCCTTCTTTTTCATAAACTGCTTTTGCGCAAGGCAGTTCAAACTTTCCAACAACCCCAATTTTCGAATAAATTATATAACTAAAGATTCTTTCTTCTTTTTCATTCAGGCTTTCTATGTTCCATTCAAGCCGTTTATTTTTCAAATCAACTTTGTCAGGGCTGATTGCTCCATATCTCTCGTATAATTTAACCAATGGCGGAAGTTTGTCTGTGATATTAATCCTTTCAATGAATTTTTTTGCTTTTGCTTTTAAAGTAATTTTTAATGCAAATTCTCCCCCCTTAGTTTTAACAAAAGAAACTTTTTTTCTCAAAATTAAATTATACTCAACATATTTTTTTATCAGAAAATACAGCCCTATTGCAAGCAGGATGACAATTATCAGGTAGAACCAATTTGTTTTTATAATTACTTTTAGTTCTTGGTTTGGTATGAGCTCTTTTTTCCAGACATAATTGACTTTTACACCTTCTATGTTTGTTTCAGTTGGGGCAACATTAAATGTTGTGAATAAGTAAGAAAAGATATTCTTGCCAGCAGTTATTTCCACATTTTTGATTGTATTGCCGACATTGGCTTTTGTTATTTCAGTTCTTTTTATTAAAAATCCTTCTCTATCCTCGCTGACTTCAATCCCTTCCTGCTCTAAAAATTTAATTATTGATTCTATGTTTGCTGTTGTGGTCTGTGTTTCAACCCCTGAATTTAACAGATAAGAGCCTGCAATTTGTGTTTTTAATTTTTCTGTATCTAAGGGGATTTCAAATTTTTTTGTTTCCAGAGGTCCAAGAGAAAAACTACTCTCATAAGTAAAAAAGGCAGACTGAAGTTTTGCTTTTATTTCTTTAAAGTTGTAATTCAGCTTGTTTTTTATTTCAATTATTATCTGCTCTGAATTTGGATTAATATTTGTTGGAGTGATTAAAAGTGCATCTTGAAACTTGATTATATTTATTGTGAGCAGTTCTACCTGTATTTCATTTTCAGAGTTTTTGATTTTGTATTCAAAAGTAAAAGAACTTTTTTTTGAACCTACTGATTCTTGTGGTGTTAGCCGGATTTTCAAAATTTTAGTTGCCCCAGATTCTATTGAAAATGTTTCAGGAGAAATGTCTATCCCAACCAAAGAATAAATCTCAAAACCATCTGTCTCTCCTAAATTCCGTATCGTAAGTTCAAAAACCGCCGGCTCATTTAAGTCAGTAATTGCACTGCTTTGGATTGGTTTTGCACTGACATCTAAATTAATTGCTGAAATTAAATTCAGCGAAAAGATTATTGCTAAAACTAAGATTAATCCTGATTTTTTCATGCAATATTAAAAAAATAATTGTATATAAAAATATATCTACTGTGAAATATATGTATAGGATACACCTACCTTTTTTTAGATATGAATTTAGGAAGCCATGCTAACCCAAATTCTTTTATTAACTAATATCTTATGAATATTTCTTGCTTTATAGATGAGCAACTCAAAAAATGATTATTAAAATACAGAAGAAATCCATATCATTTATGATATGGTATCAATAATGTGCAAAACTTTGAGATATGTAGATGAGAAGCTTAAGTTCTATTTTGTTAGTTAAAAATTGTAAACAGATATTAAAAAGGAAACTCCCCATTTTAGTGTGGGAAGGATGTCATTTTTACTAAAAATACACTTTAATATTTTTAGAAATAGTTAAATATAATAAAATGTTTCTTGTTTTATGAAAATTGCAATACATTCACCAAGAGTTTCTTATTATTATGGTGGAGCCGAGAGGTATATTTTAAATATGAGTTTGGCACTTCAAAAAATCAATAAAGATATTTCTTTGATAACTTATAATGCTCCTAAAAAAACAAGGTGGTTTAAAGAATTTCAACAAAAATTCAAAGGAAAAATTGTCCTTTTGAATTCTAAAGAAATGAATCAAAAATTTGGTTATTTTAAAGATGCAACCAAACCTCTTTTATGGGATTTAGAATCTAAATTATTTTCTAAAGCAAGTAAAGATTATTATGAAAATAATAAATTTGATTTAATTAGTTTACACTATGCTACAGATTGTTTTGGAATTTCTAAAAAAAATAAAGTTTGCCTTCATTTACATGGAGTTCCAAAAAAAATAAGAAAAAAAGATTCTCAAGCATTGAAAATTCCTTTTAAGATTATTGCAGTATCAGAATATATTTTAAATAAATGGGGTAATGTAATACCTAAAAGGGTAATAGTTAGGGTTATCCCAAATGGAATAAATATTCTAAAAATAAAACAACTTAAGAAAAGTAATGATATTCTTTTTTTTGGCAGACTTATAAAAATAAAAGGAGTAGATATATTAATAAAATCTATTAAAAAGATTTATAATCATTTTAAAGATATTAGGATTGTAATAGTCGGAGAAGGTCCAGAAAAGAGTAATTTGAAAAAATTGACAAGAAAATTAAGCTTATATAAAAATATAAAATTTTTTGGGCATATTAAAGATGCCAAACTTTATAATTTAATTAGAAAATCTAAGATTTGTGTTTTTCCTTCTTATGCTAAAGAAGGAGTAATGACAACTCTTCTTGAAGCTGCTATGTTGAAATCCACCATTTTAGCTTCTGATTCTTGCAGTAACAAAGAATTTATTAAAGACAAATACAATGGAATTTTTTTTAAACCAAAAAATATAAAAGATCTATCAAAAAAAATAGAGTTATTGTTGTTAGATCAAAAACTACGAAATTGTTTAGTTAAAAATTGCAGAAAAATTGTAGAAAAATGGACATGGAAAAATCAAGCAAAAAAGATTTTAAAGGTGTATAAAAAATAATTATTTTTTAGAATAATACCATATTTTAGCAGGATCTTTTTCAAATGAATATTTAAATAAGAATTTCTCAATTTTTCTGATTATTTCATAAATATAAAACAAGATTTTTGTTTTTTTGTCTTGTTTATTAATATATTCTTTGTTTATTTTCAGTTTTGATAATCTTCTAATTTTTTTAAATTTAGGATAAGATTTTTCTAAATTTTTTAAATCATAATAGACTCTTTTATAAACACAATAATGATATAATAAGGAGGTAAAGGGTTTGTAATAAACAATCGCGTCATATCTGTTACGAATACTATTTTTTCCATATCTATATAAAATATTATCTGACAAGAAAGTATCATCTCCTACAACTCCAGATTTTTTTGAGGGGTTTGCCCAAACTAATTTAGATCTTAATGCAAACATCCTTCCATGAAAAAATATTTTTGATTGAAGTTCGTGTTCTGAGTTTGTGTTTTTGTATTGGGGATCAGACAAAGCATAAGGATGATATCTTTTTACATCATATCTGCTTTTTTCCCAAGAAGGATGACTTGATCTTATATTTAATATTTTAGACATTAATTTTTTCCATAAATTCTTATTAACATATTCTTTTGCAATAGGAATAGCTCCGACAATCATTATCTTTCTATGTTTATCTAATTCAGATATTAATTTTTTAATACAACCCCTTTTAATTTCTATATCTGAATCTAAAAAGATGATATAATCTTTCTTTGAATGAATATTTTTAATGATTTTTTCTTGAGCGTTTAATTTTCCTTTTTTACTTCTTAAAATTTGGATATTAAGTTTAAGGTATTTTTGTTTTAAATCTATGGCTATTTTTTCACTATTATCTGTACACCCATTTAAACATAAAAAAGTTATAATCTTTCTATTTAACAATAAAGAATCTTTATATAAGGATTTTATACATTCTTTTAAATTATTTTCTTCATTATATACTGGAATTGCAAAGTATAACTTATTTTTCATTCTTTATAATCAATACTATATTGAGGTAAAGAAAAATATTTTTCTTGAAGATTATTTTTTAATGCTTGAGCAATAATTTTTGGTCTTAAATCTATTTTATCTAATTTTTTTATGTCAACCCATAAAGCTTCTTTAATTTTTCCATTGTCATCAGTTTGAGGATTAATACAATTATCATTTATTGGTTCTGCTAAGAAAAAAATAGTTATTGACCTTTTTGTCCAATCATTTTTATATATGTATTCATTTATATGAATTAATCTCTTTATTTTTACATTTATGCCTGTCTCCTCAAAAGTTTCTCTAATTGCCCCTTTTTCAAGAGTCTCGCCAAATTCTAATCCTCCTCCTGGAAAAAGGAAAAATTCTTTACTTTTATATTGTGATTTAACAAGTAAAACTTTATTTTCTTTTATTGTTATTGTTGCAGGTCTTATACTGATTTTTTCTGCCATTTTATTTTAAATAGTTTGTTGTTAATTAAATTTTTCCTTAACAAATTTAACTAATTGATTAAGATTTCCTTGAAAATAATAAATAGGGATGGTCTTAGTTAATCTTTTTATAGCATTAATCCTTTTTAAAGACAACTCTTCGTTGTCAAGAGATTGAAGAGGATATTTAAAATTGCCGATAAATTTTGTATCTCCTCTAATTCTTCTGATTAATTCTTTATTTAAATGCCAAAATGCATCCATTTGATTTAATTGATAATCTATTGGGTCTTTAAGTCCATGGTCTAAATGTGGGAGGATCATCATAGAAATGTAAGGTTGTAAGTAAGAATTTTTATTAATCACCTGAAATTCTTTTTGAGATCCAATTTTTTGTTGTATAACTTTTTTTCTTAATGCAATACTTTTAGAACCACTATAAAGTCTTTGTTGATTTAAATTCAAAAGAGTTTTTTCGTCTGAAAAAAATTCAAAACCATTTGCTGCGAGTTCTAGTGCAGAACTTGTTTTTCCTAAATTTGTAGCACCACCAAAAAATACTATTGCCTGATTTTCTTTTTGAACAGAAGACGAGTTTAGTGAATATACTCCGAGTTTTTCTTGCCGTGCTCTTTCTAACAAATAGTCACAAGCAGAAACAAGCCCCCTGTGATCATTTGTTTGAGAGATGATAATTCGTGGATATTCTAATGTTACTTGTTTATTATGTGTCCTTTCTTCTATAAATACATCTGGAATCGCATTATAATCAATTTGTGCTTCTGGCAGATAATGAAATGTAAAACTATCTTTTACTATCTCTGCTATTTTTAAAGGGGTAGTTAAAATTTTTCCAGTAACTCCTGCTGAACGAATATTTATGTATTCCATAATAGTTTTTAGGAATTTTAACTTATAAGTTTTACTATTTTATAGTTATAAAATATCCTTAGATATCATTTAAAATAAGGGGGGATTTATCAAGGTTTGATTTAATATGGTAATCCCCTTTAATAATAAAAATCTTATTATGTGTCTTTAATATTTCTTTTATCTTTTTGAACATATAATTATCTCTGTAATTATTTAGTTCTCTGGTGATATTATTAAAAAGATTAATCTTTTTTGCAGGGTTAAAATAGTCATCATAATCTCTAGAAATTTCTAATTTTTCATTAAAAATTTTGATATACAAATTTTTAATATCTTCTATGCCCATTAATCCTTTTAAATTGAATATTGTGTAGATTTTTAAAAGAATTTTTTTAATTGCAGACTCTTCTCTATTTTGAGTTATAGAAAGTTCTCTTAGAAAAAAATATAATATTAAAGTGTAATATAAACCTCAAAAAACACCTTAAGAATTTGAAAATCTAAAATACTGTTTAATTAGAAATAGCATATTTGGTTTTTTCAGGTTTTTTATCAAATAAATGACTGCCTAATCCAATAAGTTTTTTGTTTATATATACCTGAAGAATGGTGTGCTCTTTTTGTGTAGCAAGTTCTTTTTCTAATCCAGTTGAATGTTTTGGTGGCTCAATTGCTGGGTGAAAATATGCAGCAATTATTATATAAGTTTTTTTGTTTTTAAATCCTAAGTTATGCAAATATTTTTTTAATGAATTCCAGCCTAATCTGTTCTTGCGCCCCTTTGGTAGTTGTTTAATATTTTCAATATTGAAAACTACTTCTGTTCCTGGTTCATATGTTGCTGCTTCTAGTGGGGATATTGCCATTTTTTAATTAAAATACTTTCTTTTTTAAGTTTTATTAGAATATAAAATATATTTCACTTCTTCCCTTCAACAACCAAGTAAGATTTGCACTGAGCAATAAATTCTTCTACTTCATCCTTGATTTTATCTTCATAATCATCAATTCTGCTTTTTATTATATATCGGTCATAAATCCCTCTTAGGAATTTCCAAAAAGCAGCATCTTCCCATTTATTCTCATAATCTTTTTCAAGAATCCCATTTATTTTTAGTTCTGGCTGTCCTGAGTTTGTTTTTATTTTTTTCCCTTCTCTCTGAATTTCAATATTTTTCAGTTCAATAATCATCCAATCAATTTTTATTACAAATCTGAAATAATCAGAAATTTTTCTTTTTGCTTCCCATTTTATTTCAATTTTTTTAGAGTCTCCTGTGACTTCCTCTGAATAAACTTTTTCAGTTACATTATATCCTTGTCCAACTAACCAGTCATATGCAAAAGCATAAAAATCCTTGAAATTGAATATTCCTTTTTGTTTTATTTTTCCAGAGAAAATTGTGTCTTTTTCAGCCATTTTTGTTTTTTATTATTTTATTTGGTATCTTATAAATTTTTAATTATATTGGTAATTTTATTTGTTCTCTTTTGGTTCGCTTAAGCACTCATCTTTAAAGCATAATATTTTATTAAGTTAGTAATTTTAGTTTTAATTGTTTACTCTTTTTATTCTAATATAACAGAAAGAGCATATTTAAATATTTTTGTTTGTCTTGTTATACATAAAATTTAAATAAGGGATTTTGTATATTAAATTATGGAAATTAAGATTATATTAGATGAACAAGATGAAGGAGGATATACAGTTTATGTTCCTTCTTTGCCTGGTTGTATTTCTGAAGGAGAAAATGTAGAAGAAGCTTTAAAGAATATTAAAGAAGCGATTGAATTATATTTAGAGACAGGTATAGATGAGACAATAGAGCATAAAGGAAGAATTATGGACATATCCATATAAAATGGAGCTTCCACAGATTTCTGGATTTGAGCTTATAAAAATTCTTCATAAAGCTAGTTTTATTGTTGTGAGAAGAAAAGGAAGCCATGTAAGATTAGAAAAAAGGGTTGATGGGAATATTATAAAACTTACAGTTCCTTTACACAATAGACTTAAAAAAGGAACTCTTGCAAGAATAATTAAAGATTCTAAATTAAGTGAGGAAGAGTTTGAAAAGTTAATATAAATTAAACAAGCATTTCATATAGATACAAACTACATCGCATCTCTACAGCTCTCGCAAATCAACTTTCCATCTACATTATATAGAACATCAAAATTCCCACATTCTTCACAGATTCCTTCTTTAAATGACTCCCCTATTTTTATTCTTTTCAATTTTTCAGCTTCTTCTTTGATTGTATAATTTTCCTTCGCGATTTCAAATAATTCCGGCTGTATTCTTAAAATATCTTTTAAAGTTAAAAGCCCGATTATTCTTTTTTTAATTACAACAGGTAGCCTTCTGAATTTTGCTTTTCTCATTAATCTGATTGCATTTTGAATATCTGCAGAAGGACGGATTACTGTTATTTTTTTAGTGCAAATATCTATTGCTTTAATTTCTGCTAACACTTTTTTTGAGGATTTCTTGCTCAATGCCCACATAACATCTTTTTCAGTCAGAATTCCTTTTAAAATATCTTTCTCAACCAGCAATAAACTCCCCACTCTTTTTTTCACCATTAATTTCACAGCATTTAAAACAGAAATATCTGGTTTTGCAGAAATAAAATTCCTTGTCATTATGTCACCTACTTTTACTCCAATTTCCATAATCATAGATAACTCCAATGTTTTTAATATAATATATAATGCAATATATACTTTGGGGTATATGTATTAATAATTGATTAT
>JAFCCB010000062.1 GCA_017610445.1 Candidatus Dojkabacteria bacterium | reverse complement strand
AAAGGTTTAAAAAATTTCATGGCATTTTAATTCCAGGGGGGTTTGGGAGTTCTGGTATTGAGGGGAAAATAAATGCAATTAAATATGCAAGAGAAAATAATATTCCTTTTTTAGGATTATGTCTTGGGTTGCAATTAGCAGTTGTTGAATTTGCAAGAAATGTGTGTAATTTAAATGCTAATTCAAGTGAAATAGATTATAATGCAGAACACAAAGTTATTGATCTTCTTGATGAACAAAAAAACATCACAGAAAAAGGAGAAACAATGAGACTTGGGGCATACAAAGCAATTATCAAACAAGGTTCAATAGTTCATAAATTATATAATTCTTTAGAAGTTTTTGAAAGACATAGGCATAGGTATGAGATTAATCCTAATTATCATGAAATTTTACAAAATTCAGGAATGAGTTTTAGTGGTATAAGCCCTGATAGGAAATTAATAGAATTTATTGAATTACCTGAACATAAATTTTTTGTTGCAACTCAAGCACATCCTGAGTTTAAAAGTTCTTTGTTAAATCCTGCGCCTTTATTTGATGGATTTGTTAAAGCGTGTTTAGGAGAAATTATTTAACCCCATCATATTAAAGTATAAATTTTTCTTAGTATCTTTAAACAACATTAAATTACACATCAAAAAAACAATGTGCCACCACATCTTAAAAGATGTGGTTTTCAATTTTGGACATAACAAAGATTAACTATTAATCTGCAAAGCTGATAAATTCATAGATTACTTATACTATTCTTAATAATATAAATTTTCTTTTCGATTATTAAAAGTAAAAGTAACTAAATTTTAGATCCTCTTAATTTCATCCTTATAATCTTCCCAGAATTTGTTTTCGGCATTTTTTCTATAAATTCTATAACCTTTGGATATGAGTGTCCAGCATAATTTTGTTTTACAAAAATTGAAAGTTCTTTTTTTAATTCCTTACTTTCTTTTATTCCAGGGTTTAGAATAATAAATGCTTTTAATATGCTTCCTTTTATTTTATCTGGAATTCCAATTACTGCTACTTCTTTTACTGCTTTATTTTTCATTAAAATTGATTCTATCTCAATAGGCGAAACCCTTTCTCCGGCAGTTTTGATTATATCGTCTTTTCTTCCTATAAAAAAGAAATAATCTTCTTTATCTTTTGTTGCAGAATCATTTGTTTTAAACCAATCATTTTTGAAATAATCTTGGTACATTTTTTTATGTCTATAAATTCCAGTCATTATTGCTGGAAAGTCTGGTTTTAGATTAATTGTTTCATTAATTATTTTTGCTGTTATCCCTGGAATTGCTTTCCCCATACTACCATATTTTTTCCTTAATCCTGGCCAGGTTGCTATAACAATTGCCCCTGTTTCTGTTTGCCAATAAGTATCATTTATTTTTACCCCAAGGTTTTTATAAAAATCATAGGTTGCTTTTGTTAAAGCTTCACCAACAGAACATAAATTTTTAATATTTTTTAAGTCTTGTTTTTTTATTTCTGGCTTTAACATCCTTAATGCAGTAGGAGCAGTATATATCACTGAAATTTTGTTTTTTTTAACGAATTTTATCCAGTTTTTTGCATCAAAATGTGGCTCATAAACATAATTAGTGCACCCCACAGATAATGGGGCAAGAATCCCATAGATACTTCCAGTAACCCAACCTGGATGAGCAGTACACCAATAATTATCTTTTTCTGTTAATCCCAGCACTAATCTTGCAGTATAATCCTGTTGAATTAATGCTTGATGTGAAATTTCTATTCCTGCAACAGGGGTCCCAGCTGTTGATGATGTAAATATCATTATTGCGGTTTCTTCTTTATCTTTTAAAGCAATTTTAAATTTCGTTGATTGTTTTTTCAATTTCTCTTGATAATCTTTTGAATCAACAATAAAAATATATTTTAAAGTTGGAACTGATTTTTTTATGTTTCTTGATATTCTTGCGGATAATTCTTTATTTGTAATTAAAATATCTGCCTCTCCCCGATTAAGCCTTAATTCTAATCCTTGTTTTTGAAAAGCTTCAAATAAGGGGATTGCTATGCTCCCTTGTTTAATTATTCCTAAAATATTAATATATAATTCAGGAACCTTTGGCAAAAATAAGAAAACCCTTGAATTTTCCTTAATATTTAAACTTTTTAATAAATTTGCAAATTTATTTGTCTCTTTTTGTAATTTTTCATATGTATATCTTTTAATTTTTTTATCTTCAAAAACAAATGCCAATTTTTTTGCAGTATCTAGATTTTCTGCATGCTGATCAATACATGACTCAATTATATTCATTTTGTTTTTATGAATAACCACATTCTTTTCATGCTGTTTCCAAAA
>JAFCCB010000025.1 GCA_017610445.1 Candidatus Dojkabacteria bacterium | reverse complement strand
TCCATAGGACTTCTATAAGAAATAGGAATCTTCTCAATTAATTTTTCTAATCTCTCTTTCTCATCCCAATCTATTTTATTTAAACCATATGAATGAATAAGATTATCTTTCCTATTTTTTCTTTTTCTATAAATAGATAAAATATCAACTTTCATGAAAAAATAATTTTTTTAAAGTTTAAAAAAATATGTGTGATAAAAATTAAGCGCGGACCGAGAATCGAACTCAGGTAACCCGCTCTGCAGGCGGGTGCAATACCACTATGCTATCCGCGCATGATTTAACATAGAAATAAGCCTTTTAATTCTTTTCTCTATTAACTTCGCCCTCTTCAATATTTCCTTAATCTCTCCCTGCCTAACATCAGAAATCTTCCAAACAATCACTTTCTTGCCTTTAAACTTTCTCTTAATATTATCTGCAACAATCACAATCAAATCTGCCTTATCAATCATCCTTTTATTAATTTTCTTAGGATGCCTATTAACCCCTCTAACTCCAAACTTCTTCAAAACATTAACAACACTTTCAGCAACACGAATATAATCAGGGTTTACTGCACAACTCTCAACTTTAATTTTTTTATTTTTATTATATTTTTTAAAAAGAGCTTCTGCAATCTTGCTTCTAAATCTATTATGTTTGCAAATAAATAATACTCTCATTTGAAATGCTCCTAACAGGATTTGAACCTGTGTCTCCTGCTTAGAAGGCAGATGCTCTATCCAGGCTGAGCTATAGGAGCTTTTTACCTAATTTAAAATCATTATTTTCTTTATAAAATTATCTAAAAATAATCCACCCAATCTATCTGCTAAAAAAACCCTTTTTCCTCAACAGCCATTTATTTTTAGGATGTTCCTTTTTCCCATGCCTTCTCCAAATAAAAAAAATCCCAACACCAATCAACAATAAAAATAAAACATAAATTGTGATCTTCCCATTAAAATCATTAAAAATAGTAAATCCTGTTGTCCTAGATTCTCCCAAAACAACAGACTGCCTAATAAAATTATCCAAATCAGAAGAAAGTGCAAAATAAACATAATAAACTCCTGCCAAATTTTTAGGAAGTTCAATCTCAACATCTCTCTCAATTAAACTCCCCCCATTCAAAGAAAAACTATCCTGAACCCTTTTAATCTCAACACCATCTTCATTAACAATCCAAATATCAATTAAAACAGAATCTCCAACAACATTTGAACCATCAAACTCATAACTAATCTTAAGATTATTTTTCTCCTGCAATATCTCCTTTATATTTACCAAATTTAAACCAGGAATATTAACACTTATATTCTGAATATTACTATCTTCGTCACATTTCACCTCTAATTCCCAAAAATAATCTCCTGTCCCAGCATCTTCAGGAACATTTAAATCAAAAACAAAATCAACACTTTCTCCAGGAGCAATCCCTTCAATCTGAGTAGAATAAATCCAAGAACTAATATCCCCTCTTGCAGCTAACTTGCAGTTATTCAAAAATTTCCTTCCAATATTTTTCACCTCAAATGACATAGTTTTTTTATCCCCTCCATAGGCAATAATATTATTTATCTGTGAAACTTCCAAACTGCTTTTTTTAGTTTGATTAAAATAACCTCCACCGCCCCCAGAACCCCCCCCACTATTATCTACAGGAGGACTTGCAGATGTTGAAGTATCAACACTAAAACTTGAATTTGTAGAATTAAAATTTCCAGCAGAATCATTTACATAAAGATTTAAAACAAAATCAGCATTTACAGTAACATCAAAAGTTGTTGAACCAGAACAATCTACAGAAGTGTTTGCTGTTTCTAAAACATCCCCTCGATAAACATTATACCAACAACTTTCCAAATTATTATCAGAAACACTAAAACTCAAAGGAATTCCTGTTCTTGAAGTTTTCTGCCCTGATGGTTCACTAATACTCATCTTAGGATTAATAGTGTCTACATAAAAAGTTTTGTTTCCATTAAAAGCAGAATTTCCTTCACTATCATTACATCTAATATTCCATAAATATCTTCCATCACCTAAATCTAAATTAAATGTATTTACAATCCCAGAAGTAGGAAAATTATCTGTTTGGTTCAACTCAAAATCCCCTGTAAAATCCCCCCATAACTCACAAGAATCTCAAAATCCCCTGTAAAATCCCCCCATAACTCACAAGAATCTAAATCAATATCTGTGGGGGTATAATTAAATTCAACTGCACTTACATCAAAATAAACATCAATAGGAAAATGTAAAACAATTGTTGGTGCTCCAACTTCAACATTAAATACTGCTGAATCACCTGCTTCTTCTCCTTGAGTATCATTTACATAAACAATTAATGTATTACTTTCCTCAGGAACATCAATAGTTGTATTTGTACATCCAGCAAGAGTTATATTACCCCCTGCATTAAGATTATACCAACAAGAATCAATATTCTCCTCTGCATCATTTACACTAAAATTCAAAGCTAAACTCTCATTATAACCATAACTTGCACCAATTGTAGGAGCTGAATTAACAAGAGAATAATCAATTGTAACATCCTGTAACTCAGGTGTAATACTTGAATCCGGGCTTGTAAAAGTAAAAATATATTGAAAATATTGATTATTATCCTCACTTAAATCTTGAGGAGAATCTCCACTAACCACTGTCCAGCCCTTACCAGAACAAGCATTATCATTACAAGATTTAATCTGAAGACTTAAACTTGATGATTCACTTATAGAAGTTAAACCATTAACATTTCCATTAGCCCCATTCATGTTTTCAACTAATCTTAAAAAACTAACCCCAAAATCTGTTGACTGATAAATATCTTCTCCTCCATCAGCAATATAAACATAATCATTTGTATCTACATATATCACCTTCCCAGCATCAGAATCAGAACCTCCATTATAATCCTCATTTATCTTAGTCCATGAAACTCCAGAATCATCAGAAACCCAAACATCTTGATTATTAAGAGCAAATAAACTTCCAGAACTATTAACAGTCAAGTCTGTAATATCATTGCTAGTTGCTCCATTATAATCATCATTCACCAAAGTCCATGTAATTCCTGTATCTGTTGACTGCCAAACATCAGCTGCATTATCAATAACAAAAATATTATCATTTAAATCAATAGCTATTCCCCCTGCATTTCTAGTAGTGAATGTATCATTAACATTTGTAAAACTTACCCCAGAATCTGTAGATTTTAAAACTCTCTTTCCTCCATCTAAAACAAAAATATTATTATTTGAATCAACATCAAGAACAAACCCATTATTACTAGCTCCAGGATTAATATCATCATTTACTTTAATCCAATTTTCACCATAATCATCTGACTTCCAAAAATCTTGATCATAGAGTATAAATAAGCTTCCAGAACTATTAACAATCATATAGGTTGCACCATTTCCCTCTGCCCCATTATAATCACTTTTAAACAAACTCCATGAAGTTCCATCTGAAGAACGCCAGATATCTGCTTGTCCATCAACAACATAAAGATATTCTAAGCTTGGTTCATTTCCAGTCCAACTTATATTATTCCAAATAGCATCTGCACCAGCATCAAAAATCTGACTTGTATAAGCCCCAGTTAGATTATCTTCACTTAAAACAACAGCACTCCCATTCCACTCAACATTACTATAAGTTCCTAAATCAAATTCTCCTTGAATATCATCAGTATAAACAACATAACCAGTAAATCCTCTATTTAAAAAAAACAAAAACCCAATTAAACCAACAAATACAAATCCAATAACCAAGTATTTAAACACATCACTTTTTTTTATCATGTTCTATTTATGAATATAATTTTTATAATCTGCTATCTTCCTAATTTTATTTGAGTTCATTAAGCTTTGCTCTTATCTGTATATCTTCATTCTTAACAAGCTATAATATTTATTCCTAAAGTTTTATTTTGTAAGTTATCAGTTTATTTGTTTTTTACTTATCTTGATTTATAAATTTTAAAATCCCTACTATAACAACAATCAATAAAATTACCCCTAAAAACAAACTAACTAAAGGATATTTCTTCCAAAAACTATCCCCTAAAATACTTTCTAAACCAAACTGCGGTTTTCCATTAATGATAACATTCCCTGTTAATTTAACACCATCAAACTGCAAAACATTTTCTTCATTTCCTTCAATAATCCTGATATTATAATCCCCATCAGGAGCAGTTAATCTTATTTTCTTAGTCTGCCCAATTTCTAAAAAAACATCTGCAGTCTGGTCAGCACTTCCTATGTAAATCAAAATTTTTTTATCATAAACAACATTCCCAACATTTTTTATCACCAAAACATCACCATCTAATTTAATCTCAGCTTTTTTCAACTCTCCTACATTAAACAATCTGTTAAGTTCAATATCTTCATAACTCGCAATTATCTTCCAAGGCCCCTGAACAGCACTTTCAGGCAAATCAAAAACAACCTCTTCACCAGAACCAACACTTCCCTCTTCAATCACATCTTTGTAATAATTTTGAATAACATAATCAACCTTGCTGTCAATCTTAACATTATTATCATCATACAAAAAAACTTTAAATTTAATTACATCCCCGGGAACATAATTATTTTCTACTTCAATATCCAGTTTCTCAGCACAAACTAAAGAAAACAAAAAACCAGCTAACAGCAAAAATACAACACCTAAAACAATTTCTTTTTTAATCATAAATACATTAACATTCTCCTATTTTTAAAACTTTTTAAACTCTAACGCAACTTTTAAAAACTTATTTAAACCACCTCTCCTTTAATAAAATATGAAAATCTCTGTTACTTTTTTAGGAACAAGCAGTGCAGTTCCAACTGCAGAAAGAAGTCCTACAGCAATTCTTTTAAAATATAAGCAGGAAAATATTTTAATTGACTGTGGAGAAGGAACTCAAAGACAATTTAGAAAAGCAAAACTAAATCCATACAAATTAACAAAAATCCTCATAACTCACTGGCACGGCGACCATGTACTCGGACTTCCAGGTTTATTCCAAACTCTTGCATTAAACAACTACAAAAAAACACTTGAAATCTACGGCCCAAAAGCCACAAAAAAATTCATTAAAGAAATATTCAAAGTATTTGTTCCAGATAAAAAAATCAAAATAAAAGTCCACGAAGTTAAAAATAAATTTCTAAAAACTCCAGATTTTGAAATCACTGCTGTCCCATTAGAACATGGAACTCCAACATTAGGTTACATATTTGAAGAAAAACCAAAATTAAGAATAGATAAAAACAAATTGAAAAAATTAAAAATCTCACAAAAAGGCAAAACAAAACTCTCACAATTAACAAAAGGAAAAGATATTAAAATAAATAACAAAATAATAAAATCAAAAAACATAACTTATCAGCAGGCAGGTAAAAAAATCTCATTTATTTTTGACACCAAACTCTGTCCAAATGCAAATAAACTCGCAAAAAACTCTGATTTAGCAATAATAGAATCAACTCTTAAGGATAATAATCAATTAGCAAAAAATTATAAACATCTAACTTTAACCCAGGCAGCACAAATTGCAAAAAAAGCAAAAGTAAAAAAATTAATCCTTACCCATATCAGTCAAAGATATGAATATAAATCAAAAACTCTGGAAAACAAAGCAAAAAAAATCTGTCCAAATACAAAAGTTGCTAAGGATTTTATGGTTGTTGAAGTTTAATTAAATATTCCTTAAACAAATTTTTTCAATATTATTTAAATCACTTTTATATTTTTCAAAAAAATCTGTATTTTTCCTATCCTTCCACATATTATTAATTAATTCTTTATTGCCAAAAGTCAAAGCATCCAAGCCTTCAATAACATAACTCACTAAATGATTTTTTGGTCTTATCACTAAATGATAAGGCAAATCTGTTTTACCTTCCCATCCACTAGGGGTATTCATTAAAATTCGAAGATCTTTAGACCTCAAAGAAAACCAATCATAAGAAGAATAAAGCTCCTCTGAAGATTTTATTTGCAATCCTTTAAAAAAAGCATTTAAAATTTCATGATTATTTAAAAAACTTACTTCTTCTCTCGAAAATTCCGTCTTTCCATTAGCATAGTTTAAAACAAAAGTATAAGTTTCAGGCCTATCTGGAAGTCTCTGTTTAATCCTCCTTCCCATTTTATATTTGCCTTCCCAAATATTAACTTCAAACAATTCATCAGGACTAGGAACAGGATTTACCCAACTTTTATATTCAGTATAAACTTCAAGAGCTCTTGATTGTTCAATCCGTTTAATCCTCTCATTATCATTAATAATGTAATCTCTAGAAAATTTATTAGCATCTTTATTTTTTAAGATAGCCTCTTCACTTAAAATATATGCATGAAAAAAATGATATAATGGATATTCTTCATCTTGTTCAAGATGAATTGTAGTATTCCCCTTCTCTTGTTTAAAATAATTCCCAACACCTGCTCCTAAAGCAGTTAAACCCCCACCAACAAACAAGCCCTTTATAAAATCTCTTCTTGAACTTTTTCCCATTTAAAACACTATTAAAATCTCTTTTTAAAGATTTATATAAAACAAAACAATAGTTTAAACTATCTTTAACCTCTAAGAACCCGCGACTTGCGAATCAAATAGTCAAACGCTTAATTATTTTGCTCAACTGCACTTGCAGGAGAAATAAAAATTATAGTATCTCCCCTTAAAAAAGTCAATCCTATACTTCTTCTGTTTTCTCCGTCGCTAATCTCTTTTGCATTATCCAGCACAACATTAATGTGTATGTCAAATGCTAAAAGAGTCCCAACCATCTGTCGGTTATTTTTTAGTTGAACCAACACTTCTTTACCTTTAGAGTTGTTCAACACATCAAGTGGTCTCTCAATTCCATTAACCATAAAAACTATTTGCAAATTTAGTTTAAAAACATTCCTATAATTAAAAATTAAATAGAAAGTTTTAAAAACAATTTTTCTCATCAGATATAATAACCAAAGGTTTCTAATTAGAAAAGGTGACTTGTTAGAAAAACTTAGGTTTTCATAAGAATATGGCAAAAGGAAGAAAAATAACCGGAGGAAAATACAAGACTCTGAGAAAAAAGAAAAAACATTCTCTTTTAGGGATAGAAAGAAAAGTTAAACTTGGAGAAACAAAACAAAAAATAATCCGAGGATTAGGTGGAAACAAAAAAATCACGCTTTTATCAGCAAATTCCGCAAATGTTCTGAATCCAAAAACTAAAAAAACCCAGAAAACAAAAATAACAAATGTTTTAGAAACCCCAAGCAACCGATTCTTAGCAAGACAAAATATTTTAGTCAAATCTGCAATTATTGAAACAGAATTAGGAAAAGCAAAAATAACAAATCGCCCAAGTCAGGATGGAATGGTGCAAGCCAAGCTCTTAAATATTGGCAAAAATAATGTAAAATAACAATATTTGAGAGCAAGTAGAGCTTTTGAATGAGACTAAATAAAAATAATATAACGAATTCAAAAGGGAGTTATTCTTACTAAAGAACAATAATTATTTTTTCTTAAAATATTTAATAGCTAAACTTATTATTACCAAAACAAGGATTAAACTAATTGTCCATAATAAAATTTTTCCAAGCAAACTATCTAACCCAAAATAAGGAATAACAAAAACCGCTATTAATACAACAGCTAACAAACCATATACCACCACCTCTTTTTCCATTTCATATTAATTATGCATATTATACATTATTTAAATCTCTCGTTTTGCGCGGTTAATTTTATGTGTAAAAAAGATATATTAATATATAAAAATCATTTTTGCGCGATAATCCTATTCAAATTTATTATTTTTGCGCGAATTTTACTATTCATCTCAATCACCAACATTTAACGCACCAGAAAACCTCCTCCGCAACCTTTTTAAACTTTCCTACACAAACTTTATAAAACTTATTATAAAATGACTGGAATTAAAAGATGTCCTGAATGTGGAGGAATTAACCTAACATGGGACGAGCAACGAGGAGAAGTTTTCTGTAATGATTGTGGAACAGTTGTTGAAGAAAAAATGGTAGATACTTCTCAGGAACTTCAAGGAAGTTTTGATTCTGGTGAAAAAAAAGGAAGAGGCGGAGCACCTCTAAGTATGCAAAAATTCGACAAAGGACTAACCACAAATGTTGGAGAAATCTCAGACATTTATAAATTAGACTCAAGCTCAACAAGAAAATTCTTAAGATTAAAAAAATGGCAGGAAAGAGTTTCAACATCTATTGAAAGAAATCTCAGGCTTGCAATGGCTGAATTAAGAAGAGTAGCAAGTTTTCTCAATCTTCCTTCTGTTGTAAGAGATGAAGCATCAAGAATTTACAATTTTGTTCTTCAAAGAGGTTTAGTAAGAGGAAGAAGCATGGAATCTGTAATTGCTGCCTGTATTTATGCTGCCTGCAGAAGTTACAATATCCCAAGAACCTTAGACGAAATCTCTTCAGCTTCAGATGTTGAAAGAAAAGAAATTGGAAGAACATACAGATTCATAGTAAGAAAACTTGGAATTAAAATAACCCCCTCAAGCCCAAAAGATTACATAAACAGATTTTCATCAGTTCTAAAACTCTCACCAAAAACCCAAAACCAAGCGTTAAAAATTCTCAAAAAAGCAGAAAATTCTGAGTTAACCTCTGGAAGAGGTCCTGCAGGAATCGCAGCAGCTGGCTTGTATGTTGCAGCACTGCTCAACAACGAGAAAAAAACTCAAAGAGAAGTTGCAGATGTTGCAGGAATAACAGAAGTCACAATAAGAAATAGATACAAAGAACTTCTTGAAAAACTCGGCTTAGAAGAAAAACTAAAAATCAAAGAAGCTGAACAAAAGAAAAAGAAAACTGAATAATTTTTAATTTCTACTTATTCTATCACCAACTTATCAAAATATAAATATAATTTTCCAAGATTAAATTACTTATCCGCACCATAAAATTTTATAAGATACAATAAAAATATTAATAGCAACAATTTTAAACCATTAATTATTAACAGTTTTATGCGGGAATGCCGGAGTGGACAAACGGGACAGGTTTAGGACCTGTTGGCTTAGTGCCTACATAGGTTCGAATCCTATTTCCCGCATATTCCTATTTGTTTTACAAATCTTTACATTTCCAAAAAAAAATTAAAAAAGAATATTCACAATCTTAAAATGAGAAGTAATTTTTTTAATTGATTCAACAAAAATATCTTTATATTCTGGAAAAATTTCAATCAACCCAGGCTTCAATAACTCTCCCCCATATTTCCTTAACAAACCATATTTCCCTTTTTTTCCACTAAGTATATAATTAAATCTAATCTTATCTTTTTTCTTCAAATTCTCTAATGAATAAGATATTTGAACCCTTGGATTTAAACCAAATTTCTTAACAAAATAATTTCCTGAAATTACACTTTTTCCGTAAAATAAAATATTCTCTTTAGCAAAATTTGATTTATCAAATAAACTATATAAATCAAAAGAAGTTATATGAATAGAAATCTCAGAGATTTTTTGCAATTGTCTTTTAATTTTCTGAGATTCTTCTAACTGCTCTTTTAAAGGAATTTTTTGAAAAATCACAACTATATCTAAATCCCTTGGTTCTCTACTTTCTATTACAGAAGAACCAAATTGAACTATGTCAAAAACATTTTTACTATAATTCAGTTTTAGTTTTTTCAGCCATAATTTTTGCATCATTTTTTATTACTCCTGCTAATTCCTTAGACATGATTTGAAAATAACTATCCTGATAAAAAGGAAAATCTTTATCTAATAAATTGTAAACTTCTTGAAAATTTTCTTGTGTAATTCTAAATCTTTCATTATGGGAAGAAGGAGTATCCCCTGTTTTCTGTAAAACAAACAAATCCACTAAAGCAACAAGGGATTTAAAATACAAAACAACAGCAGAATTATATCTTTCCTTATTAAAATCATCTTCTGCAGAATCAAAATACTCTTGTGCTGTTTTTTTTAATATCTCAGCTTTTTCTTTCTGCAAATCATCTTTTTCATTTTCATATTTCATTTTCCTACCAGATAAGAAAAACATTAAGCTTTATAAATCTTTTCATACTTGGTAAGAAAAAACAATCTTTATTGCCCAAAGTTCTTACTTAGTAAGAAATAAACTTATTGCTGTTAGCTTAGTGCCTTCATAGGTTCGACGAACAAATTTATTTTCAAGCAAAAATATAAAATAAAAAAAATAGATTTGAGAGCACTATTCCCCGCATATTCAATAAGAAATAACATGGATATCTTTTATTCTTGAAAAATGCTCTTTATTTCTTGTTATTATTCTTTCACACCCATTCTTTATCATGATTGAAGAAATAAAACAATCATTTTGTTCTATCCTCATACCTTTCTTTATTAAAAATGTTAAGATTTTTGCACTAATTTCCCCGCATTCTGAATCAAAAGGAAACACAGTTATTGAATCGAAAAATTCTTTCGCTGCGAATTGTTCTTTTTCATTTATATCTTTCTTAATATAAATTCCAAATAATATTTCAAAAATACTTATTTCAGTAGTCATTACCTCTTCTTTATATTGCTCAATTATTTTTACAGCTTTTTCTTTACCTTTCAAAAAATCTATGATACAATCAGAATCAATACATATCATTTTTTTAATAAATCCTCAGTTGATTTTCTTCTTATTTTTTTTATCTCATTTTTTAATTCTTTTATTTCCTCTTCAGAAACATTTTTCCAAACTCCTGCAAATTCCATTATATCTCTTTTTTTAGATAAAAGTCTTCTAAGTACATCTGAAAAACTTTCATTCTTTATTTTGTTTATTAAAAGCAATTTATATGCATCATCCATTATTGAAATAGTTTTTGTTCCCATGTGTATATGTGCACATACATATATTTAAATCTTTTCATTCTCAATCCAGAATTATTTTATAAAAACAAATTTTCTT
>JAFCCB010000061.1 GCA_017610445.1 Candidatus Dojkabacteria bacterium | reverse complement strand
GAATTTTAATTAAACTCATTGTTAAACTTAGCTAAATTATCTAAAGGAATAATTCTCTTGGGATAACTATCTAGTCCTATATCACCTGTTAATTCTGAAAAATAAATTGGTTTTTTTAAGGCGAGAGCATAGCCTAGTTCTATTTTACAACTCGTTCCCATATAACCATCTTGTAAAATAAAGTATACTGCGTCTGCTTCTTCGACTGCTTTATAATGATCCCATGCTAATTTGCTTTTTTCCTCTTTTGTAGAAGCAATATCTCTATTCTCAGAGCTATTATCTAGATTTGGGAATAGGGGGATGTGTCCTAATTCTTCTAGCTTTTTCATAGTTGCTTTAATTATATTACGAAATCTCATGCTTGAACCAATGACAATTTTTTTACTCATGATTTAATTGAGCTTAGAGCTAATTAAATAGTTTCCTGTTTAAGATGTAAAAATTTGGAATAAATGTAATGATGCGAATAGTTTATAAAATAACTATCTAATAAGTAAATATGAGAATCGGCGTAACATCAGAGAATAAATTGAAAGTGGATGCCGTTAATTAGATGAGTCAATTGAAGTAATAGGATATTCGACAGAATCGGAAGGCGTATTCTAAGGATGTTGGAGAACAACCAGTTGATGAACAAACTTTAATTGGAGCTCGAAATAGAATTTCTGATTTAAGTGGGAGGGTGAATGGTCTTGATAGGATTGTTTCTATTGAAAATGGAATTTTTAGAGAAGGAAATCAGTGGTTAGATAAAGCAGTTGTTGTAATTTATAATCCGGTTACTGATGAGGAACATATATGCTATTCTGATTCTGTAGTTTTCCCTGATGAATATGTTGAGAGTGCACGTAAAATCGGTTTTGATACTATGACTGTTGGTCAAGTAATGGCAGAAGCGGGATATGTTAAAAATAGAAAAGACCCATATTTAACTATTTCTGGCATTTCAAGACAAATTTATCTTGAAACAGCAATCCAAAAGTTGGTTAAACAGATAGAATAATGTTAAACTAGGGTGTTTTATGTTTTGGAGTTTAGAATTTATTATGACTAACACTTCACCCCATAATCGATCTTTGTAGCGTCTTGCAAGACTCGCCCTTAATTATCGAATATTTTATTTATTGTTAAATCAGTGACGCTGTTTGATTATATAAATCTTGTCGGTCTACTTTGGGGTGACGGAAAGCTGAGGCAAGTTTTTTATAATCACTCTTCCTTAAATTGCTAACAATTTGAAATTGAGAATTACCATAAAATGGCAAGATTTTACCATAAAATGGCAAGATTTAAAAAGTAGGTTTAAGTGGATTTATTATGGAAGCAAAAGAAAAAATTTACAAGGCATTTTATGAAAGTGGCAAGGAATGGCTCTACTTTAGTGAATTAAAGGGCATTACTAATCTCTCAAATAGTTCCCTACAAAATGTGCTCTCCAAACTTTTAAAGTTAAAACAAATTAGGGAAGATAAGAAGACTTCAAATATCTATTATAAGCTATCTAACTCAAAGAAGCCACAGATATTTTTTTCATTGGATTCTGACAGGCTAAAAAGCCTAAATCCGGGGGTTAGGGTGCCATTAAATAATTTCTTAAAGGATTTGCCTGATGAAATTGCATTTGTAATCCTATTTGGTTCTTCCTCCAGGAAACAGGAGAAAGAAGGCTCAGATATTGATTTATTGGTAGTAATTTATAACTTTTTAGATTTAAAGTTACAGAGTTTGTATGAGAAGGAAATCAAACAAAAAATAAATGCACTTAGAAAAAAAATAAACTCTGAGTCAAATTATCCTCTGAGTATTACCTACATAACCCTAGATAAATTTAAAATATCAAAGGATCATTTGATATTACAAGCCAAAAACTATGGCTACCCAATTAAAGGAGGTTTGAATTATTATAAAAAAGATGAAGAAGATTAAAGACTATTTTGAAGATGAAACCCTTTTAGATAATGAGTTTGAATTTCATTTAAGGAAAGGAAATATCATTAAATTTAGGGGCGCCAAAGATCTGGTCAAAGCACATTTAGAAAAATCAAAACATAATTTGGGTCTGGTTAATCTGTTAATTGAAAACGGAAAATATAATGACTGGATAGTTGTGAGTTTATATTACGCATTGTATCATTCTTGCTTGGCTCTTCTAACCAATAAAGGATATTCCTCCAAAAATCATACTGCGACTTTACTATTCTTAATAAAAAACTATTCTGATTTTTCTTATGAAGAAGTTGAAATGGTTGAGGAATTGTCTATTAGCAAATCAGATGCAGAATTTTATACCGATTTAAAACAAGAAAGACATAACGCAAGTTATTCAACAAAAAACATTTTTACCAAAGATAAAGTAACTGAGTTAAGAAAAGATACTATTTCTTTTATCAATAAGGTTGAGGCGATTTTAGAAGGATAGATAGTATTATTTGTCTTCATATTTTTCAAAAAATTTTACAAAGGCTACCTGCAAAGTAAGAAAATTATTTCTTTTTTAAAAACAATTAATCAAGTATGGAAAAGCGAGACCCATACAAACATAAAGAAAGATACTTGAAATG
>JAFCCB010000007.1 GCA_017610445.1 Candidatus Dojkabacteria bacterium | reverse complement strand
CCCTCTAAAATAAGAATGGAATTAGGAATAGAAGAAGGTTCTGTTTTTGGGGTAGAAAAAATGAAAGATATGGTAATATTAAAAAAACTAGATTTAGATATAGAAAAACAAATTCGAGAAGGACTAGAAGACTTAAAAAAAGGCAAAATAATGAGATTAGCTTAATTAACCTATTCTTTTAATAACTCCAATAAATATTTTCTATATTCATTAATTTTTGATATTATTAAATCAATAGTTTTTTGTTGTGCCTTTTTATTGCTTATAGCAACAATTAAAACTGTTTTTAAATCTTCAAAAACCAAATAGTAAAGCCTCTTTTCTCCTAATCTTTTTTCTCTGAGAGATTTTATTTGTAATTGAGCCCCAACAAATGGATTTTCAGTTAATTGTAAAACAATCCTTTGGATTTCTTCTCTTTCTATCTTAGAAAATTTTATAATAATTTTCTGATAAAGTGAGGGAAGTGTATAAACAGCATAAGTCATAATTAATATTAGAATCATCAGTTTTTAGAATTTTCATTCCATTCTTCCCACCCACCCCCAAACAAATAACAAGTGAGGGGATTTTTAACTGAAAGATGCTGATGGTCAAGCATGTGAGAATTTGCCATAAATATATTTTTATTTTGAGGTTATTTGGAGTTGTTGGAAACACATAAAATTAAATAATCCCCTAACCTTAATCTAAAATGGAAAGAGAAATAACTAGAAAAGTAGATAATAAAACAATACTTGATAAATTTGTAGAAGATTTTGTTCAAGTAGTAGAAAAGTATTGTAAATATATAATTGTGTTAGGATTTGTAGCAATTGCTCACGGAAGAAGTAGAGGAACAGAAGATATAGATATGATTATAGAGAGAATTTCAAAAGACCAATTTATTAATCTTCATAATTCTCTTATTAATTCAAGTTTTGAATGCGTGCAATCTGAAAAACCAGAAGAAATCTACAATGATTATTTAATTAAAGGAGATAGCATAAGATATACAAGAGCAGGGATTAATATGGCCCCTCCTGAAATGGAGCTTAAATTAGCAAAAGATGAACTTGATGATTATCAGATTTCAACAAGACAAAAATTCCCATTTACAGATTTAGATGTTTATTTTTCAAGTATTGAAATGAACATAGCATTTAAAGAAGAATTATTAAAATCAGATAAAGATTTAGAAGATGCAAAACATTTAAGGATTATTTATAGAGAAGATTTAAATGAAGAAGAGATTAATAAGATTAAAGAAAAAATAAAAAAATTAAGATTAAAAAAATAAATAAATTAAAAATATAATTTAATAAAATGAGAGATAAATCACATATAGAACAGGTTGAAAGATGGGCAGAAAATGTTAAAAATAATCCTAATTGGAAACAACAACTTAAACCTTTTTTAGATGCTCAAATTATCATGGCAAGGAGATTTTATAATAAACTTGCACAAACACCAGAAGGTAGAGAAAAAATAAAATTATTAAGGAATATTTAAACTTTCCAAGAACCCTTTCACAAACAAATCCCCTTAAACCAATAGTGCAGTGGATTTTGAGAAGAACTAACATTCATTTTCAAAACCCTCCACCCCCCAACACCTTTAAAACATGCTTAACCTCATCAATTGTTTTTTGCTGAGAATTTTTATCAGATATTCTAACAAATTTTATTAATAAATCACTTAATTCTTCTAATTTTAACACCTTTAATTTATAACCCTCTGTAATAAAATAAAATCTAAAAGATTTGTATTTAATCTCTTTAATAACTATTTTTCCCACATTTGCAAGAGGTTTACCTTTTTTAGGATTATCTTCAAGAGTTTCTAGTAAATCAATAACTTTATGGGCTTCACCCTTAAACTTTTTTTCAATTTCTTTAAATAAGGATTCAGTAATTTCTACCTTGGCCATTTTTTATTTAATCTTTCTCTAGCTTCGCCTATAGAAATAGTATTTGTTTCATCCATTAATAATTCTTGAAGTTGCCTTTCTTTTGCGCTTTTCAATAATCTTACAAGTATATCTGAATATTTTTCTCCTTTAAACCCAAATTCTCCAATTTCTTGTTTTAGAGGTTTTGGAAGAGCAATAGTTGTTTGTTCCATTTTATAATTTATATAATTATTATAATCTTTATAATATTTAAATGTTTTGATTTAGAAAGAGTTCATAAAATTTGTTGTGCAAAGTTTTATTTCTTAGTATGTTTAGAAATCTCCATTATAATCCAAATAATTCCAAAATTATTTTAATTCATCAGAACTCTTTCCCAAAGGGTTTATTCTAAGAAGCATAACTAATATTTATAGTTTTCTTTAAGAATTAATCTTCATCAACCTCTCCTGATGCTCCGCTAGTATCATCAGGAACATCTCCTTGGTGTCCTTCATCATCACCATAACCTTGATTCCCAACAATTCCTTGTGGTCCTGGAAGCTCATTATCATCATCATCAACATCTCCATCCCCACCACCATTATCATTATCAATAAGTCCATTATCAACACTCATATCCTTTGTAACAACAACATTTCCATCATCATCAGTCACAACATTTCCATCATCATCTACAACAACTCCACCAAACCCTCCAGGCTCTGTTCCAAGTGCATAAGTTATATTTTTAATTTGGTTTTGAATCTGATTCATTTCCTGTTTCATTTCTTGATAACCTGGGTCTATTACCCATTCATTATTTTCCATCATCCACCCTTCTCTAATCTCCATTGTAGGTTGAGTTTCATTGATATCAATTGTTCCATTAGCATAAGTCCCAGGCGCATATTGCCTTGATTTATTTTCAAAATCATTAATAATATCATCAACTTGTTTTTCAACAATATAATTTACTAAACCTTCTTTATTCCAAACTACACTAATCTTCCCACATTTCTCTTCTAAAAACATACCATCTTCATCAAAACATTCTGGAACTGATTCTTGTAATGTTGGAATCGGCTCTTCAATCCCCCCAGAACTCGGGTGTTTACCAGGATATAGGATTGGTTTATAATTTCCATACTCATCCCAATCAAGATTATTTTCTTTTAATTTTTCATATTTTTTACATTCTGGCTTATCATTATTATTCCAGCATTCTTCAGGAACCCCATTTGAATGATTTATGCCATATTTTATCATCTTATGTTTTTCACTAAATAAATTCATCAAAAAATCAGGAACAAAACTTTTTGCAAATCCATCTCCAGGAGAAGGTTTCATTGCTTCTAATTCATCACAAGAGGTTTCATCTTCCTTGTACTCACATTTAACAGCTAAAGCAACCATTTTTTCACATTTTGCTTTTTCATTAATATCATTATTAGCTTCACAATTACAAGTTCCTGGATCATCAATACAACTCCTAATCTCTAACATTAATTTAACAAACATCCTATACTGTAGGTCTTTTAATTTTTTTAACTCATCTTTAAGCCCATCTTGAGCAGTATCTGGATTACATTCTTCTTCTCTTAACATTAAAATAAAATCTTCTTTTGCAAGTTCCTTACAATATTCAAAAGTTTTTTCAGTAAGTTCTGCAGTAAGTTGTGTTTTCTCTTCTTCCAAAAGATAGTCATCAAATTCATCAGATAAATTTTCTTCTTTATTTATTTTATCTGTAATTTCTTTAACACTTATTTTTACTTTATTAGAAGTATTTAATGAAACTTTTTCTTGAACAATTTTAAGTTTTTTCTTTGCCCTTTTTAAATTTTTTATAGCATCTTCTTCATTATTATTCTGAATATTATTCATAGCAGAATTTACTTCTTTTCCTCTGATTTCTAAAGCTTTTTCAACTTTATTATCTCCACCTGAAAAAGCTAATTTAATATTATCTACAAGTCTATCAACTCCAGAATATGTTTGAGATTGGTTTTGCTCTTGTGTTTGAACTGGTTCTTGTAATTGTGCTTGTTCTTGAGATTGATTCTGCTCTTCAGCATATATTATTGGAGAAATTAATAAAATACTTACAATTAATAAACCTATAATCATCTCTTTTTTCATAAATAATAATCACAAAACAATTATTTAAACTTATCGAGAATTATTTCTTTTCTATCAACTCTCTTTGATTCAACCAAACTATAATAACAGCCCCAATTATAAACATCCAATCAACTAAGAATGTGAGGGCTACAAAACCTAAGGCAATTAATGAATATATTATTACTTTTATATTTAATTTTTTATTTCCTTTCATCTTTATTTTCTTTCCTTTTTAAAAAAATAATTATTAATATTATAATAATCACAACAAAACCAGCATAATATTTAAAATTATCTTCAGGACTTGGAAAAAAGAACATGATTATTAATCCAATAACACCTATTATTAATACAATAATTTGATTGTTCTTCATCTTATATAAAAAACATAATTAATGCAATAATTAGTGTAATCATTGCAAGAATCCAAAATATTTTTTTAGCAAATTTAAAACCAATTATAAACAACAAAACTGCAATAGTCAGGCTAATCAAAGGATAAGTTTTACTTAATGTAAAAAGTTCTCCAACTACCATTAATTATATTAAAAAAGTTATTTATTTAAACCCTTTCTTTCTTATTTATTATTATGGGAAAAGGAGCAATTGCAATTGGGATAGTTTGCATATTAGCAGGACTTTATTGGGTTTATGAAGTAATTACCACCCCAAAAACTCCAAACTGGCTTCTTATTCATCTTTCAATATTGATTGGAATAGGAATAGGATTAATTATATTTTTTAGAGAAGAAGATAAAATTGAACAAAGAAAAGATTTAAAGAAAGAATAAATTATAAATCCTTGATTAATAACTGCTAAATTATTTAGATTTTGAAGAAGAATTTTTATAGCTTAATCTTATGTTTTCCTAAGTAATTATTTTTAATAGAATATTAATATAATTACAATAAATATAAATACTCATAATTCATAATAAAAATATGGCAGAAATAATAACAACCACAACATCTGAAATTCCAGGAAAAAAAGTCGCTCAAATTTTAGGGGTTGTAAAAGGAAATACAATAAGAGCAAGGCATATTGGAAGAGACGTAATGGCAGGTTTTAAAAACATTGTTGGTGGAGAAATTAAATCTTATACAGCAATGACAGAACAAGCAAGAGATGAAGCTTTTAATAGGATGATAAATCAAGCTGTTGATCTTAAAGCAGATGCGGTTATTAATATAAGATTTGCAACATCTATGGTAATGGCTGGTGCAGCCGAAATGTTAGCATATGGCACAGCTGTTAAACTAAAATAATTAACAAAATTCTAATAAATGCAAATTTTGCAATAACCAAACATTATTTTTAATCTATTAATTTTTTGTATTTTTATACTAAAATCATTAAAACATAACTTTAAATACCTATTAAAACATCAAATTTTACCTAGAAAAACTAGGGCAGAAGAATAGTAGAACGGAGGAAAATTTAGATATGGAAGAACGAAAAATGTATAAAGCAATCTGTTCTGATTGTGGAAAGGAATGTGAAGTTCCTTTTAAACCAACACCAGGTAAGCCAGTTAGATGTCAGGATTGTTTTAGAAAGAATCGCCCTCAAAGAAGCTTTGGCGGAAACCGAAGATTTGGCAGAGATAGAAGATTTGACAGAAGGCCAAGAGAAATGCATAAAGCAATATGTGCCGAATGTGGAAAAGAATGTGAAGTTCCTTTCAAACCAACAGAAGGCAAACCAGTTTATTGCAAAGAATGTTTTGCAAAAAGAAAAGAATCACAAAACAATTCTGAAGAATTTTAATAAAACAGAATAATTTTCTGTTTAATTTTTTTTATTTTTTAAATTTTAACTATTAATTATTAAGTTTTTTATTCTGTTTTTAGCTTTGCAGATGAGAAGTTTAGTTTTGCTTAACTTAATCTGCTGTTTTGCTTAGGTTAATCTACTGATTTACATAGATGATATTTTTATAAGATATTAATAAGTAAAATATTTGAATTAGATTTATCTTCTCAAATGATTAGTTTTTTAAACCACCTAAATCTTTTATAATCATGCCAATAAAGATATGCAAGGACTGCGGGAAAGAATTTGAAGCCCCAAAAAATTCAAGATATCCAAGAAAATACTGCGATAAATGCTCTAAGCAGAGAAAAAAAGATTATGAAAAGATTTATATGATAACTGCTGACGAATGTGAGGAATAATTATTTTTGCTTCTCTTTTTTCACACCCTCAAAAGCCCTCAACATCTCAAGAGGGACTCCAAGAACTACAGTATTACTTTTATCAGAACTTAAATCATTAAGAGTTTGTAATGTTCTTAAATGTAAAGCACCAGGCCCACTCGCTAAAGTTTTTGCTGCTTTTGTTATATTTTCTGCAGCAATTACTTCTCCCTGTGCTTTAATAATCATTGCCCTCTTTTCTCTTTCAGCTTCTGCTTCTTTTCCAATTGTTCTTTTTAACTGCTCTGGTAATTCAATATGTTTTAACTCAACAGATTCAACTTTAATCCCCCAAGGATCTGTTGCTTTATCAACAATTTCCCTAATCCTTTTTGAAACAGCATCTCTCTTGCTCAATAATTCATCTAAACTAACCTCTCCAACAACATCTCTCATTGTTGTCTGTGCTAATTGAGAAACAGCATAATTAAATTCCTCTACCTCAATAATTGCTTTTTTTGAATCAGCAACTTTGTAATAAAGAACAGCATTTACTTTAATAGAGACGTTATCTTTTGTAATAGCATCCTGGTCAGGAACATCAATTGCTTTTATTCTTATATCTACTCTTTGCCATGACTGAATGACAGGAATAACAATTCTTAATCCAGGAACCATTATCCTAGAGAATTTTCCTAATGTGAATTTCACACCTCTTTCATATTCTTTGACAATTTTTAATCCAGATAAAATAAACATTATCACAATCCAAATAATTATCCACATAAAATTAAATACCATAAAACAAATTATAAGAACTTATTAATAAACCTTGTGTTTTCTAAAATTAAGTTTTACAGCCCAAAACCCTCAACAAAATTTTTAATAACCTGATATCCTTCTAAAAAATCATTCCCTTTTTTTGTTAAAGAAAAAGTTTTCCTCTCTTTTTCATCAATATCTAATTTCAGAAAATTTTTTTTTATCAGTTCGTTTATATAATCCTTAAACATCTGAGGAGATAAATTAGAAGAATACAGCAGTCTCGTTGGTTTTATATTTCTGTTTTCTCTTACTGATTTGAGAATATCTCTAATAATCTCCAGTCGTTCTCGTTTTTTTGCCATATTAATCTATTTTTTTGTAACTTTTATAACCCCGTATAAGAATACTAAAAAAACTATTACATTAAGCGCATAAACATTTGTTAACCATCTTAAACGCCCGCCTAAAAAATAAGCAAAAATAAAATTAAGAGTCCACGCAACAAAACTCAAAACCATCACTACAAAATACAATTTAAGAAAACTTTTTGTTTTACTATTTTTATAATTTTCATAACTTATTATGCTCGCAAAAGTAAATAAAATAATCTGCGAAAGAAACATAAAATTATACCCGCCCCATAAATAATCCAAAATCACAATTATAATTGTTAAAAAATAAAAAAGAACAATCTTAGAATTAAATAAAGAGCTGATATCTTTAGTTTTCAATTTTTTCAGTAATAAACTATAAAGCAAAAAAAATCCTGCCATAATCATGAAAAATTCAAATACAGACTTCATTAAACCAGAATAAAAAGATTTTGTAAGAAAATATCTTAACAAAAAACCAGCACCATAAAACAAAAAAGCATTTCTAAAATATCTAATTCCCTGATGAGAACTAATCCTAAACAATTTATCAGTTTTAAGAACAATAATAAAACAAATAAAAACTATCAGCAGAGAATAAAAAAATCTGAACAAATCTTTATTCTGTGCAACTAAATTATATAAATAGGAAAATTCCATATATTAAAATTTTTTTAGATTATTTAAGTTTTTATATCCCTAAATATAGAGGATTCATATATAGGTGGTATATTTAGTTTTAATTCTGATTGTTTATAAATCAATTTTCTTTTAAATATTTATAAATTAAAAGGAGGAACATATATTAATGATGCAACACAAAATTTTTATTGTAAACATGATGGCTGATTAAAAATTCAAATATCTTGCATAAAAATTTAATTCTTCTTCAAAATCTGGTCAGTTGCATTAAATATAAAATGAAAGAACCACCATAACCTAAAAATTAAGGTTAGATTTTTCAAATCTCCACCCTTTAACCAGGCAAGCCCTTTTTCTTACACTCTTTAAAAAGCCTGGTTTAGAGGGCTTAAATTTGATTTATAAAATCCCTATATTTTATATATTTCAATACAAGTTCCTTCAGGACACACCATATAACAAAATCCACAACCAATACAATCTATTTGTTTTTGTTGATTAACTTTAGCATAAAAAATCCCACCTTTATTCGATTTTTTAGAAATTTCTAAAACATCTTTAGGACAAACTTCAACACATAATTCACAGCCCTTACATCTTTCAGAATTAATTACTACTTTAAATTTACTAAATTATTTTTAATACTCATCAAAGTAAAAATTAAAAGTTTTATTTAAATAAATGCATACCAAAAAACATATAAAGAAGTTCGCATAATCTAATTAATGAACCCTGATGAATTTCTCAAAAGGCTTGAAACAGAAATAAAAATCTCCAAACTTTCAGATTGCACACTAAGAAATTATTTAATCTTCAACAAACAACTTTTAGAGCATTTAAATAAACAGCCAGAACAAATTCAACAGCAGGATATAAAAAATTTTTTAGCAGATAAAATGATAGACAGGGCTTCTGCATCTAATATTCTATTCCTTTCTTCAATTAGATTTGCTTATTCTAATATTTTAGGCAAAGACCCAACAGTAGGAATCAAGCGCCCAAAAAAAGAAAACAAAATTCCGATTATTTTAACAAGACAGGAAATTACCACTTTGATTAATTCTACAGCAACATTAAAAAGCAGATTAATTCTCCAACTGCTTTACTCATCAGGTTTAAGAGTTTCTGAAATTGTAAATTTAAAACCAGAGGATTTAGATTTTACTGAAAACACTGGTTGGGTTAGAAAAGGCAAAGGAAAAAAAGACAGGATATTTATTTTTTCCAAGAAACTTTCAAAACAATTAAAAAAGTTTATTGATAAAAATTCTAGCTGGCAGTATATTTTTTCAAAACAAAAACCATTAACAACAAGAAACATCCAAAAAATTGTTCAAAATACAGCTAAAAAAGCAGGAATAAATAAAAAAGTTCATCCGCACACCTTAAGGCATTCTTTCGCCACACATCTTTTAGATGCAGGAGTTGATTTAAGAAAAATTCAGGCCCTTTTAGGACATTCATCTATTGCAACAACCCAAATTTATACCCACATTAGTCAGGAGCAATTAAAAGAAATAAAAAATCCCCTGGATGAATTATAAACCCAGGAAATATCAGTTACAAAATAAGCAGTTCCATTTAAAACTTAAACTATAAAAAAGTATTAGAAGAGATTATTAATCAACTTCCACAATATATCTCCCAACACTTTTTTTTCTATTAATCACTTTTTTCCAAACAGCATGAGGGTATTTTATCATAATATCTTTCACAACCCCCCAAGATTTTTCCAATCCAAAATTCAATCCTCCTGCTAATCCAAATGAAATCTCAATTATCATCACACACCCCTATTTTATAAATCCAATAAATCAATTTAGTTTAAATATAAAATCGTAAAACAAAATATATTTTTTAATCTAATTTTATTTAAATACAATAAATCTAAAAAGTAGTTACAGATAATTTAAGAGTGGTAATAGTTCAAATTCACTTTTTATGCATCTTGTGATATTCATCTCCAAACTCACTATAAATCAGCCCCATACTCAAATCTTCGTTAATAATCCAACGAATACCTTTATCCATTTTATCAAGTTTGCCAATATCCCCATAACCTTTTACAGCCTTTTCCCGAGATTCTAATGTTTTCTCTTCAAATAATTCATCTGCTTTTTTTTCAATTTCAGAAGCATAATAAGATTTGCTTCTATTAACACATTCATGCCCTCCTATTCTTCCACTTAAACTACATCCAGAAACAGCTAATAATCCTGTTAATCCAAAACCAATCAAACCTTTTTGCAATTTGTTCATAAAACTAAATCCTCAACACATTTAAAAATAAATTGGTTCTCAAATAATATATATTTGAGAATATGCTTTATTAAACATAACAATCTTTATAATCACTAAAAAAGAACAACTTTTATGCGAATGAAGTATGATTTAGCTACTAATTTTGATAATGAACTAATAGAAAAGGTTGCACCTTACCAAGTTGTTAAATGTTTATATGGTATGTTAAGCCAGAGTATTATTGGTGGCGGAAGACCAAGTTTCACAATACCAAATATTTCTCAAAAACAATTAAAAAAACATATCAAAACTGCCCATAAACATGGAATTAAGTTTAATTATCTTTTTAATGCATTATGCTCAGGTAATAGAGAGTTTATTGGAAAAACAAATTTGCAAATAAGAGATTTCATAAAATCAATACAAGATACAGGAACAGATTCTGTTACTATCGGAAGTCCGTTTATGTTAAAACTTGTAAAAGATGTTGCACCTAATTTAGAGATTTCTGTTTCTGTTTATGATGATGTAGATACTATTGAGAAAATAAGGGCTTGGGAAAAATTAGGGGCAGATGAATTAACATTACATTATGGGTTTAACAGAAACTTTAAAAAATTAGAACAAGCATTAAAATCAACTGATTTAAATTTAAGGTTAATCGCAAATAACACTTGTTTGCATGATTGTATTTATCAAACAAATCATGCTAATGCCCTTGCTCATTCATCACAATCAAAGCATGAATCAGGAGGATTTTTTTTAGACTATTATTCTTTAAATTGTGGGAAAGAAAAATTTGAAAGCCCAGGAAAATTTATTGCAGCAGATTGGATACGTCCAGAAGATGTCCATTATTATGAAGAAGTTTGTGATAAACTTGGAAAAACTAATTTAAGTTTAAAATTAACAGAACGTTCAAGACCTACCTTGTGGTTGACAAAAGTTGTTAAAGCTTATGCTGAAAAATCATATGATGGAAATCTTTTTGATATTTTAAATTATAGAAACAATGAATTTACACAAGTTAGTAAGGCACCCTTTATTAAAGCAGCTCTTTTAAGAAAAGCAAGGGGTAATAAAATGTTGGATTTTCAAAAAGCTGTTTTTCCAACCCAAGTATATATTAATAATAAAGATTTAAATGGTTTTATGAATTATTTCATTAAAGGGCATGATTGCAGTCAACATATTTGTGATATTGAAGGTTGGAAACAAGAAAAAAAAGAAAAACCTGCAAATTCCTGCAGTTATTGTAGAGATATTGCTGAAAAATATCTAAGTTTTATTGGAGGAGAACAAGCAAGACAACAAGCTATTGAAAAAGCTGAAAATTCTATTTCTGATTTATTATCTGGAGGAATGTTTAAAAAAAATAAATAAAAAAGTAAAAAAAAGATTAAAAAATGGGAAAAAAAGAAAGACAAGTTGTAATAACAGGATTAGGCCCTGTAACACCAAATGGAATTGGAAAAAAAGAATTTTGGAAGAATATTTCTAAAGGAAAATCCTTTTTTAAAACACCCTCAGTAATTAAAAATAGAGGTTATAGAGAAATTAAAGGAAGTGAAATAAAAAATTTTAGTCTTGATAATTATTTTTTACAAGATGTAAAACAAAAAAAATTTAATAGAAAAATTTATGCAAAACTAAAAGAAAATGATAAAGTTATACAATTTGCAGTTCTTGGAACAAGATTAGCATTAGAAGATGCAGTATTGAATTATGATAAAGAGGAAAATGATATTGGAGTTTTTATAGGTAATGCAGAAGAACCAGTTCAATCAAATGAGCAAGTTGAAAAAATGATTATTCAGTCAGTTATGAGAAAGACTTATAAATCATTTGACCAAAAAGCTTCTTCATCTCGTTTTTTTCCAGCAATGAAAGAATTTATTAAATATGAAGATTTATTGCAAGAGGACAAACTTGAAGAGTTTATAGATTTTCTTCATAAGAAGCATGGAAATCTTTATAGTTTTACTCCTCCAAATGCGCTTAGTTTTAAAAGTTATGCTATTCCTGCAAAAGTTTCAAGTTTTTTTGATTTTCATGGACCATCAGTATGTATGAATACAGCTTGTTCTTCAGGATTAGATGCAGTGGGATATGCATATTGTTTTATTAAAGAAGGTTTTTTAGATAGCGCAGTTGTAGGAGGTTCAGAAGCTCCAATTACTTTGCAAACATTATCAGCATTAGACAATTTAGGTATAATTTCAAGAACAAAACCAAAACCTTATTGTATTGATAAAGATGGTTTTGCAATTTCAGAAGGGGCAGGAGTTTTAGTTTTAGAGGAAAAAGA
Source organism: Candidatus Dojkabacteria bacterium (assembly GCA_017610445.1). Taxonomy (GTDB): domain Archaea; phylum Nanobdellota; class Nanobdellia; order Pacearchaeales; family GW2011-AR1; genus ARS1285. The sequence goes on along the minus strand of JAFCCB010000007.1, from coordinate 16,207 downwards.
AAAAGCATTAAAAAGAAGAGCTAAGATTTATGCAGAAGTAAAAGGATATGCACAATCTACTGATGCAAATACACAAATGGTTGCACTTCATCCTGAAGGGAGATATTTAAAAAAAGCAATTGAAAAAGCATTTAAAATGTCAGGATTAGATAAGGAGGAAATAGACTATATTAATTCTCATGGAACTGCAACTCAGACTTGTGATCCTATTGAAACAAAAGTTATTAAAGAAATATTTAATGAGCATGCTTACAAATTAAACATAAGTTCTACAAAATCAATGACAGGACATTCAATAGGAGCAGTCGGTGGAATAGAAGCAATAATAACTGCCCTTTCAATCCAAAATAATCTTGTACCTCCAACAATTAATTTAAATAATCCAGACCCAAAATGTGATTTAAACTATACACCTAATAAAGCAATAAAAAAACAAATTAATAATTCATTGATAATTTCTATGGGATTTGGAGGTTATAATACTGCTTTGATTTTAGGGAAGTGAACAAAATCATTAAATGAATTTTTTATTATAATAATACTTAAAAACTCAGAATAAATAATCACTTTAAACCTTAGGAGAAAGAGTTCTAATATAAAAATGCAAATAAAAAATAAATTAATAAAATGGGCATTATCAGTAGCATTACTTTTTAGTTTGGCTAATAAAGCCAATTCAGGAATTTTATATTCAGAAAACCAAATAAAACAAAACATAAACTTAGAACAAATAACAAACAAAATAAATCAAAAATATCCTAAAAAACAATTAGAATATTTTTCAAAAGGATTTTTGCAATTTAAAGATAATGAAATAATAAAAGATTCTGAAATTAATAATTTAATTCAAAAATTAAATAATAAACCTAATAAAACAATTGATGGAGTTAATTTTTATAATGATTATTATATTATGATTGATTCAGAACCACACCATATTGGAGATGGAAGAAAAGACTGGTTTCCTATAAAAAAAAATCCTGAAGCAACAAATTATGAAAAAAAATTTATCTTAGAAAATCCCAAAAATATAAAAAACCCAAAACTTGCATTAGAAACATTTTCTTCAGATTCTGATAATAAAATATATTTAAATAGAAAACAAATAGGGATTCTTCCTAAAATTTCAAAAAAACAATGGGGTGATTTAATGAAAAAATATAAAAAGAGAGCACCTTTTTTATATAAAGAATTTGATGTTTCCAAATATTTAAAAACAGGAGAAAATATAATAAAAGTAGAATCTGAAAAACCCAGGGGCTTTTTTAAGACTTATGATGATTTTATAATTAGGAGGATTCAGATTATTTATTCAGAAGTGAAAAATGAACAACAGAAAAAATGAAAATCAAAACATTAGCACTTACTGCATTATTATTTTTAACAGGATGTGCATCAAATAATTCTTATATTAACTCAAGGCAAATAATTCTTGAAAATAGAGTTTATTCTATACAAAAAAATGAATTAAAAGAAAAATCTTTTTTTTCTTACCCAATTAAATTTGGAGTAGTTTCAGATATTCATAATGAGGGAGAAAAAGCAAAAAAAATTGCTAAGAGATTCCAAGAACAAAGAGTAGATGCAATAATTATCGCAGGTGATATTTCAAGATATTTTGGAGATTATGAACATATTCCTGAATCAGTTGAAATAAGAAATTCAATAATTCATTTTTTAGAAACAAAAAAACCAGTTTATGTTATTGCAGGAAATCATGAAACAAGAGATTGTTATTTTAGAACAATAAGTAAACTTACAAAAGATTATAATAATCTTTTTGATTTATCTACTTTAAAATATGCAGACTTAAATGGAGTAAATATTTTTGGAGTTTCAGGTGGAACTTTTTTCTTACCTCTTGGAGGTTTTTCAGTAAAACAAGAAATTAAATCAATTGATGATGCTGTGTTTAGCCTTGACAATGACCCTATTTTAATGCTTAGTCATGTTCCTCCAAGATTTAATCATAAAGGAGCAATAGATTGTAATTATAATATTAAGATAAATAAAACTTTTAAACTGGGAAAAAAGGTTTTTAAAAAAGGTAAAGTTATCAGCAATAGGCATGTTTATGAGGATATTCTTGCTGGCAGAGCAGATATAACAAAAACAAATTCAAGAAATTCTGGACTTAAAGAACTAACAAATTTAATTATAAAACACAATATTCAATTTTCAATTTCAGGACACTATCCTACAAATCAGGGTGCGAATGATTTAAAACAAAATCTTGAGCAAGGGAAATATTATAACCAATTATTTATGAATCCTGGTGGTTGTCAATATGGTATGGCAGACATTTTAACAATAAATAAGAATAAAGCGAAATATGAACTTTTGAAAATAAAATAACAATATTTATAAATATAATAATCAAATCATTTTGGGGTGAGAGCCTCAGATTTTTTCTGAGAGATTAAAATAAAATCAAAATTTAATTAAGATGGTAAAAACTAAAGATATGAAGCAAGAAATTAAAAATCTAAAAAAACAACTTAAACATGGAAGTGTTGAAAAAGATGGCTATGAAATAACAAATCATCTTGCAAATGGCCATGTTAGTTCAGTATTTTTAGCTAAGAAAGAAAGGGAAAATTATGTTTTAAAGATTTTATATCCTCATTTTAAACCATGGAATTTTATGTATTGGGTTGCTTTTCAAGATAAACATGGTTATTTAGATGAAAATGCAACAACAGCTGCATTTTGGAGAAGAAAACTTGCAAATAGAATAAGTAAGGGATTTGATTCTAGTATTGAAATTCTTGATAGCATTGAACAAAGCAAGGATTTTAAAAATAAGGGGTTTTATGCTCCTTTTATTAAATATCCTGAAGCTAAAACTCCTGGACAAAAAGCATATGTTTTAAATAGAGCAACAAAACTCAAGGATTTTTTTAATGAAATAGGGATGCCATCATGGTCTTTTAATCCTGATTATCCTTTTTTTAAGAAGAGAAGAAATAATTTAAGATTAAACAAAGATAAATTGATTATTTTAGATTATGAATCTGGTGTTTTAACTCCTGGAAAAGATAAGGAAATGGATCTTGACCCAGTTGATTTTAAAAGTGTTAGGGAATATATTGATAATGATAAAAATAATTTAATAAATTGTTTAGGATTAAAAGAATATGGGGTTCTTTTAGAATCTTTTGATAAATGTGAACATTATACAAATCTTTGGCATTCTTCAGAAAAAAGAATACTTCCAAAAATAAGATCAAAAAAAGAATTACAAAAAACAATAGATGATTTAGTTAATAATGGGATTTTGTCAGAGAAAGAAGTAGAAAATATAAGTAAGAATTCTTCTTTAACCAGATATACTGTATATCAGTTAACAGTTCATCTTGCAATAAGCATGGTTGTTAGTTCATGGAATCCCGGAATACCTACTGGATTGTTTCCAAGAGATGCTTGGACAATAGGGAATAATATTTATCATAGAATAAAAGGAAATAAAGAAAAAGCAAAAATACATAATTGGAAAGTTTTGGCTTTATCAAGTGCTCCTATTCCCCCTATAAATTATTTTGGGTATCTTATCCCTCTCAAACAAATGAATGAAAATAACTCTCTTGTTTATGGAGAACATTTTATTAGACAAACAAAAGGAAAAACTCTTAAAGAATATCTTGATGGAAAAGGTAGAATTATGAATGGATTGATTAAAAGAACAATAATTCCAAAAAATAAAAGAGGATTTTATGAAAATGGGAATAAGTAGAAAAAATTACATTAAGGGGGGAATCGTAGCAGCATTAATTATTGGAGAGGCCTCATATAAGATATTTCATAGACAGAATGCAGAAACCCCTGTCCAACAAATATCAACCTTAGAAGAACTTTCTCTTTCAGAAAAATTAAAAATACCTGAAAAAGTTTTTATTACTGATTTAATTAAAAGAGTAACATTAGAAAACTGCCTAAATTTTGTTGAAACATACCAAAATAATAGTCCTATTGCAGGTCAAATTAACAAACATGGATTACAAAAAACAGGAGAACACAGAGCTAAATTAGAGTTTTATTCAATTGATTTAGCAAAGGAATATGCTAGTTCTGATTTAATAATTCCAGAACAAAAATATAAGGAAATAGCTAAACAAAGAGGCATAGATGAAGACAATTTTTATAAAGGATTTTCAGATCAAAGAGCTAAAAATGTAGAGAAAGCAAGAATAAAAATAATTCAGCTTACAACAAGGCATTATAAAAAAATTATTTCTCAAAATAGAGATATTAAGTTTGATAATAATAAAACAACTGAAAAATATCATGAATTAATCAGAAAAGCATTTACTGAAAAAGAGTATGCAGAATATTGTAATAAATGGCTCAAAGCAAGGTCTGATTATATTACTAAAATAGAAGCAACTCTTAGTGAATTTATAATGAATATGGGTGGGAGAGAATCACTTGAAACCTCAAGAAAAGCAGATAAAGAATATCTTGATGAAATGAAAAATAGAATTTATAATAAATAAAAATGAAAAAAATAAAACCTAATTTTAAATCCAAGAAAGTAATTGATATCCACTTCCATATATGGGATATGGAAAAAACAAAAAAAGAATATAGTAAAAATCAAGCGCTTAGAGATAATATTGATTATTTAGATAAAACTAGAATAAAAGCTGGTGAAACAAAAAGGATATTAGATTTAACAGAACAAGATATGGTTAATCTGATAGATGAATGGGGAATTGAAAAAGCTATACTACATCCTTTATCTACTAAAAGTATTTACGGATTTGATAAAATGTCAAATGAAAGAGTTTTTTATTTTGCTGAAAAATATCCAGATAAATTTTTAGCATGTGTTGAATTAAACCCAAAACAAAGAGCCTCTCTTGATAAATTAGAAGAGTATGTTAAAGAGCATGATGTAAAAAGTATAAATATGAATCCTAATTTTTTCGGAGGATTTTTTTATAATGATCCAGTAATTTATCCATATTATGAAAAAATACAAAAGCTTGGCTTACCAATAATGATGCATACAGGTCCAACACTTCCTGGAGGCAGGATAAAGCACAATAATCCTGCTCTTGTTGATGACGTAGCTGTTGATTTTCCAGACCTAAAAATTGTTATAGATCATATGGGTCACCCTTGGACAGATGTTGCTTATTCAATGGCTATGAAAAATAAAAATATGTATATAGATTTGTCTGCTACTTTAAATTACATTATAAAGTCAAGCCCTGTTTATATGAGGATAGAACTCCAAAAAATGTTAAATACAATAGGACCTAAAAAAATACTTTTTGGAACAGATACACCAGGTGTTGGTGGTGGAAAAGCTGCTATTGATTATATAAAAAATTACAAACAGACATTATTAGATAGAATGATGCATGCTAAAAAATTAGGACTAAGAGAAAAAAACATGATTTTAAGAGAAAACGCAAAAAAATTGTTTAAAATTTAAGATAAAATAAATAAATAAATCTAAAATAATTTATGAATAAATATAAGATTAAAAAAAGATAGGAAATTATAAAATGAGTACATTAGAAAAAAAAGGCGGATGGAAAAAATTTGTAGGTGTTGGTATCACTTTATTTTCATTAGCAGGATGCATGCAAACTCCAAAACCAGGATATTTTTTAGGAGCAAAATCAGATACAATAGAAAAAAAAGTTGTAGTATTGCCACCATCTATTTTCTTGATTCCATTATTTGGAGGGCAATATAATGTTAAAAAAATAATAGAAAATGGAAATCAAGGAATACAAATATCAAAATATCATTGGTTACTTGGCAAAAGAAATTCTCAAAAAATTTTCCTTCCAAAAGGAGCAGAGAATATGGGTGTAAAAAATGACCCTGTATTTAATGATAGATTTTATGTTTCATATAATTTAAATGGACAAAAAAGATTAGACCAATATCATATTGGTTTTGCAGGAGATAAATGTGAATTAAAAAACCAATATATTTTTAATGAAAACAAAAAAACTAATACAAAAAATTTAGAAAATTTAGCTGATTTATCTAGGTAATACTTCCTCTTCTAAATTCATTCTATGTCTTATCTCCTCAAATGGAATATATCCTGAAAATTGTTTTCTTTTTTCTGCTAAAATATTTTCTCCATTTTCAAACCATTCCTTATAATCTGAACCAACATTCACTTCGATTCTTTTTTCGTCGTTTATAACATATATAAGTTTGCAGTCATTATATCCTGTGCCATTTTCTTTAGTATATTGTCTGCCTAGCCCAATCCTACCCAACTTATTTCCATAGTTTAATATCTCTATATGATCTATTTGCCCGTCCTTGTGCCAATGAAAAGAATTATATCTAATTGTCAGGCAATTATTAAAATTTTTGATGGGATTTATTATTAATTCTAACATTTCCTCTCCATTCTCGCGAGCAAAATATTGAAATTCTTCTGTTTCTATGCTTACATTATTTTTTGTTAGATTAATTATAGTCCCATTTTTTTTATATGAACCAGGTTTTATAATATTTGCAGCAGAAACTATGCTACTATTTTTCTTAACATTAATTATAGCGTCATTTTTAGCAATGAAATTAATGACTCCTAACCCTATCATACCCCCACCAATTAATGATATCAATGTTTTTCTTTCCATTGTTATTATCAGAACTCTTTTCCATTTAAATTAATTATAATTTTATTAACTTGACAGTTTATAAAGATCATTATACTCTGCTATAACTAAGGGTATATAAATAAGGTTTTGGGCAAATAACAATCTTCTTTTTTTGATTTCTGGAACTAAAATAGAGCTTTATGGAAAATAAAACATAAATAAATCACCTATACAACCCAACTAACTCAGCTTTATTTAAAATATGATTTTCCATTGCTCTTTCTAATTTATCAACACCAGTATCTTCATCTAAATCTAAAATACAATCAAGAGCATATATTTTAAAAAAATACCGGTGTGTTCCAGAAGGAGGATTAGGCCCCCTATAATTATTTTTATCCCAGCTATTCTTTCCCTGAACTCCTCTTTCAGGAACAGAATTTTCTTTTATTTCCCTAACATTAGCAGGGATATTCCAAACTAACCAATGAACCCAAACACCAACAGGAGCATCAGGATCATCTATAATCAAAACAAAACTTTTTACATTTTCAGGAACATCGCTAATAATTAGATTAGGATTAATATCTTCACCATCACCTGTAAATTTTACAGGAATTTTCTCATTATTTTCAAAATCAGAACTTGTTAGTTTCATGTTATTATCTATATCTTTAGATTTATTTACTTTTCCTTTTATATAAATCCCAATAAAAATTCCAATAATTAAAATTATGATAAAAACTAAAAAGAAGAATTTTATTTTCATCTCTTTTTCCTATGTTTTTTTAATTTAACTTTTGGAAGTTTATTTTCTTTCATGCTTATTAAACTTAAACCACACACAATAAAAATTATTCCGACAAATAAAAATAAAAAATAACAAGGGAAGAGTTGTTTATACGAGCAGACAGGGCACAACCCCTTGCACATAAACCTGTCCAAAATACTCCAGGATACCCCTAAAAATATAAATCCCCACCCAATTCTTTTTAACATCATTTCACTAATTTAAAAGCTTTTTTAATTTTGGTTTTTAATTTTTCTTTTTTTCTATCTTTCATTATAATTAAAGCATAACCACATACAATAAAAATTATTCCCACAAATAAAAATAAAGAAGAGCACACCTGATTTTGTGCGACAGAACATTTATTCCCGCAGATACTCCCGCATAAAAATTTGTCAGAAAAAGTCCAAAAAAATCCCAAACCTTTAAATCCAAAACCAACAATAGTTCTTAATATTCCTATATTCACCATTTTTAAATAAAACAAGCATGTATTTTAAATCTTTTTATCCCTTAAATACAAATTAAATCCACTGCTAAAGCATGTAGTATCAATATCTGTAAAAATTTTAACTACACAGATGAGACGCTTAATAAAATATTATGTGCGGATTAAAAATACAAAAAGATATTAAAAAACCAGCGCCTTTAGGCGTTTGAGAATTTCATTTTCCGTTTTTTCATCAAACTTTGCAAAACCCATTTTCCTGATTTCTTTAATTTTCCAACAACCAACTGCCTTTCAGATGATACTTTTTTTATCCTAAATTTAGAAAACTTGCTCGGCTCTTCCTGCCTGTATCTCAGCCAATTTTTAGTTTTCTTTGGGTATTCCCCCTGTTCTTTAAACCTCTTGATTTTTGCTTTTGATAATTTTGCAGCCATTTTTCTCATTTATGTTTAAAAAATTCAATCTGCCTGAATCTTTTCATCACTTTAACATAACTTCCTTTAGGAACAAGAACCTTGGTTTTATTTAAATTTAATAATCTAAAATCACATTTGTTAACAGGAACTTTCATTTTATCTTTTCCAGGATAATCTTTCCATCTTTTTTCTGCTTTAAGTTTATATTGCAAAACCATAATAAACTTAATAAACTCATTATAATAAATCTTTGTATTGAAAATGGTGATTTATTCGCATTCAAGATTAACAACTTTTGAACAATGTCCTCTTAAATTTAAATTTAGATATATAAACAAACTTCAACCAGATTTTAAGCAAACAATTGAAGCTTTTCTTGGAACTAAAGTTCATAAAACACTGGAATGGATTTACAGGCAGATATCCCAAAATATAGTTCTTGAATTAGATGATATTCTTAACAATTATATTTACAGCTGGAATAAAGATTTCAATAATCAGATAAAAATAATAAAAAAAGAATTCAATGCAGAACATTATTTTAACAAAGGAATTAAATTTTTAATAGATTATTTTCTTGAAAACAAACCCTTTAATGATAACACAATTGCAATAGAAAAGAAAATTCTTGTTAATCTTGACTCAGAAGGAAAATACATTCTGCAGGGATATATTGATAGATTAGTTCATAACAAAGAAACCAACATTTTTGAAATTCATGATTACAAAACAAATGGATTTTTAAAAACACAGGAAGAACTTGACAAAGACAGGCAGTTAGCATTATATTCAATAGGCATAAAAAATACTTTTGAAAATATAAAAGATATTCATTTAATCTGGCATTTTCTTGCTTTCAATGAAAAAAGAATTTCAAAAAGAACACCAGAACAATTAGAAAAATTAAAACAGGAAATTATTCAATTAATTGACAAAATAGAATCAACAAAAGAATTTTTTCCTAATCCCAGTGCTTTGTGCAAATGGTGTGAATTTAGAAGTCATTGTCCAATTTTCGCTTCTGGCTCCCCTCTTTTGGAATAAATAAAAGAGGTAATAGAATAAACACATCTTAAAATAAGTTCAACAGCAAAAATAAACAAGATAAACATAAAAATATTATTAAATAATTTAGGAATCTGTGATATTTTGCTGAAAAGAACATTTATATCAAAAGTTTTCTGCCCAAGAACAAACATAACTAAAACAGTAAAAGGAAAGATTTTAGCAAGTTCTCGTGACAGGTTCTCACTAATATAAGAGGTAATTCTTGTAGAAGCAATAATCGCAGAAGCAATCAGAAGAATCTGATAAAGATCCTGTTGCTCAGATAAAATCAGCAAAAATATTGAAAGAAAAATAAACCAAAATAAAACTAAAAAAGGAAGAATAATTACATATTCAATTGTAGTTATTAATGTTTCAAAAAATTTTTCCCATCCAGGGTGGCTTGAATAATTATATTGTTTTAAATTTAATTTAATTATCTCTCTTTCAGCCATAAACCTGTAAAACTTCCAAATAAAAATAACATAAACCACAATAAAAATTGTATATAAAAATAAACTTATCAAAATTTTGTATTGTTCAGGAATAGAGGCTGTTAAATTACTAAAAAAATTAGAAATACCTTGTAAAATTAAATTAATTACCATATTCTTCTTTCAGATTATTTACAAAAAGAATTATTTAAATTTATCCTAAATCATATTAATCCAAAAAATTATAAAATTTTAACTTTATCTATTCTTTATCTAAAACTCTTCTGCCTTTTTTTTCTTGCTTTAGAATCTCCTGGTTTGTAAGCTTCTTTTCTTCTTGTATCTGCTACAAGCAGACTCTTGTCATAATTAGAGAAAGTTCTTTTTAATTCTTCAGACTTAGTGAATTTAACTAAAACACGGCTAATTGCCAGCCGAACAGCAGAAATCTGGCTTTCTTCTCCGCCCCCAGAAACTCCTGCTTTGATATCAAAATCAAATTTTCCCAAAACTCTTTTAGTTAATTCAATTACTTCTTTTATCATTAATTTTTTAAAAAAATCCAGGTTCTCATAAGGAATTTTGTTAATTAAAATTCTTCCACTGCCAGAATTTATTATAGCTTTGGCTATTGCAGTTTTTCTTTTCCCGCCTGCGATAATTTTCTGTTTTTCTTCTGCCATTTTGTTTTTTTATTATTTTACCATATTTAAATTAATCTTGCAGATGAGTTCGCTTAAGTTCTCTTCTCCTGTTAATATTTTGATAAGATATTGATTTTAATATTTAAATCTTTTCACTTAATTCTTTTAACTCAATGTATTTTTTATTTTTTAAATGCCCTGATTTAATCATTTTTTCATTTTCATATTCCTCAGGAACCCCTTCATAACATCTAATTCTTGAAAATGCTTTTTTTCCCTGCCCTCTCCTGAAATCAGGAAGCATTCCTCTAATTCCTCTTTTCAACATTTGATAAGGTAATTTAGAATACTTCGGCCCTTTTTGAGAACTCCCGCCTTTAGCGCGAATATCTTTGTATTTTTCAATAATATTTTTTTTATTCCCACTCATAACTGCTTTTTCAGAATTAACAATAATAACTTCATCACCTTCAAGAGCTTTTTTTGCAGCAAAACTGCACAATCTACCAAAAACTGCATGTTCTGCATTAATTATTAATTTTGCCATTTTTGATTTTATGTTTTATTAATTTAATATTTTATTATTTATCCAATTATGTTCTGAGTAGCTTAAACTTCTCTTTGTGTGAATCAATATTTTAATAAGTTGTTGATATTTGTCTATAATATTTTAACTCCCCCTAAATTTTTATTTTTCTCAATTTTTTCTTTTATTGTCAAAATCTCACATCCTGCCTTTTTCAGTTTTTTCTTGGCAGATTCTGAAAAATTTAAAGCACTAATGCTAATTTTCCTTTTAATTTCTCCTTTTCCCAAAACTTTTCCAGCAACAATAATTTCATTCTCTTTTAATTTATTTAAATCCTCTAAATTAATTTTTGATTGAAGCCGGGTCGGCCCAGAAAGTTTTTTACCTAAATTCAATAAATTATTTTTTTTAGTTAATTCAATAGTTTCAACTAATTCCTTGTTTGTTTTTCTTTTCAATCTTTTGCTTATCTGAGTTTTACTTATCATCTTAATTAGTTTTTTTACATGCGGGAAACAGGATTCGAACCCATGAAGGCACTAAGCCAATGCGCCCTTAACGCATCCCATTTGACCGCTCTGGCATTCCCGCATATAAATTATGCAGAATCAATTTATTTAAGATTAACTATTTAACAGCCTTATTTAATTCATTCAAATTTTTATCTAAAACTTCAATAGCTTCTGTGAATATTTTCTTAACTCCAATCTGCCCCCAACTTTCAATATTAAATAATAATTCATCAACTTTATTTAATTTTTTTATTCTGTTAATCTGCTCATCTGACAATTTCCGTTTATTTAATTCTTTTTCATCATAACTCACTTTTCCTTCTTCATCAATTCTGATAAAATCCAAGATATCATCTTCCAAATTATGTTTGTAATAAATAAGTCCAGGAGAATATTTAATATGTTCAATACCTTTTCCAAATTTAGCACTTGCAGTTAATTGTATTTCTTGCTTTGCATCTAAAATCACTATTGGTAATTTATATTCTGTTCCAACACTTGGCTTAAAATCATCTGAATAAACAGTTTTTGGTCCAATCTCTTTTAATTTAAATTTTATTTCCTTGCCAGAAACTTTAGATGTTTTAATAGGAATAAGCCCAATCCTATGCGCAAGGATTTCATCAAACAATGCAGAATCATTCTTTACAATTTCAACTTCATCAATAGCCATAATTGGAATTTCCAAAACACTTCTTCTGATAGCATTGGCTAAACTAATAGACATATCTGTAATAAACTTTATTTTTCCTGTTTTCTTGTCATAATTATTTATTTTTATCATTTTATCTTAATTTTTCTTAATTTTCTTTGTTTTTAAACTCTCCTGCCCCTTCTCCCTCCTTTTTTCTTAGGTCCGCCTCTTGGAGTTTTTGTATTATCCATAATACTTAAAATTTTAAATCCTGCTCTTGTAAGAGATTTAATTGCAGCATGAGCCCCAGGTCCGGGATTTGCCTGCCCTGTTCCAGCCCTGACTTTGACATAAAATCCAGTAAAACCATTTTCTCTTGCTTCTTCTGCAATCTTCTGAGAAATAAACATAGCAATAGTTGGATTTGCCTTTAATCTGTCTTGTTTTGTAGAACCGCCACCTGAAAACTTAACAATACTTACCCCGCTTAAATCTGTCAGATTAATAATTGTATTATTAAAAGTTGTGTAAATATGCAAAACTCCAATTCGTTCTTTCTTTTTCTTTTTCTCATTAATTTTTTCTTCCATTAAATTTTCTCCTTAATTTTATTATTTAATAATTGCGGTTCTGAAATTTTAGTTTTCTCATTTTCTACCACTGCCTTTTCCTTTTTAGGTTTTTGTATTTTAAAAGCAAGATTTAATTTTATTTCAGGTTCCTCATTTAAAGAAACCAAATAAGAAGGGATATTAATTATTTTTTCACCAACAAAAACATGTTTATGAACAACAAACTGCCTCGCTTGTTTTGTAGTGGTGCTTAATTTTTTCTTGTAAACTATTGTCTGTAATCTCCTTTTTAACCAATCTTCTTTATTTAAACCCAGAACATCCCCAATATTTTCAATTTGAAATCCTTTTTTCTGCAGTCTTTCAATAAAAGATCTTTTTTCTTCTTCAGATTTTGTAATTAATTTTTTTGCAAGATTTCTAATCCGCGCGATTGCTGCATCTGCCTTCCAAATTTCTTTTTTATTTTTAAGCCCGTATTTTTCTTTAAGTAAATTCTCTTCACTTATCCTTATTTTATCAAAAGCTCTTCTTGGTTTTGAATATTTTTTACTTTGTTTTTTCATTCTTGTGGTTTCTTTGATTTAGCTTGTGCAATTTTTTTTCTTTGAACTCCCACTGTTTTTTTCTTTCCTTTAGCCCTAAAATGGCTTCTTGTTCTCTGCCCCCTTGTAGGCTGTCCAAGAGCATGCCTTAATCCTCTGTAACTTCTTATTTTTTTCAATCTTCTGATATCAAATTCTTTTGTAATATCAAGAGTAGATGTAAGAAGATGCTTGTCTTCCCCGCTTTCTAAATCATTTCTTCTGTTATTTAAAAATTTAGGCAATTTTAGATTTTTAAGAAAATTTTCAGTCTTACTGATATCTTTTTTATCAAGTTCTGAAATTTTTTTATCAGGATTAATTTTTAAAATTTTACATACAGCATTAGAAACTGCCCATGAAATTCCTTTTATGTAAGTCAAGCCGACAAGAATTTTTTTATTTCCAGGAATATCTGTCTGTAAAATTCTAACTATTGAAGCATATTCTTTCTTTTCTGGTTTCTTTGTAATTTCTTTTGTTTCTTTCATCGTCTGGTAAATAGATTGTATCTCTCTTTCCCTGTTATTTCTTCCATAATTCTTTTTTCTATTGATTTATGAGGATCTGGAAGATTTGACACTCTTTTTTTTAAATCCTTCAAACTTTCAAAAGGTTTCTTTTTTCTTTCTTCTAAAATAGATTCTGTATGTTTTTTGCCAAATCCAGGAAGCAGTTCAAACTGATGAAGCCGGGTGTTTATTGCTTCTGCATTATTAAAAAAATCAACAAATTTTTTCTCATCACTCATCATGGTTTTGCTGATAAATTCCTTTAATTCTTGTTTTGCAGTTTCTGTTAATTTGCCTATAGGGAGTTTTCCAAGGATGTAGTATATTTTATCACGCTTTCCTTCTCCAATATATACTCTCTCCTCAACTTCTAATTTAACCCCTCTTCTTGGGATCAGTTCTAATAATACAAAATTCTTATCCCCTATTACCTGGGCTATAGGCATCATTTTTTTTTCCAGCGGATAACCATAAGCAAGGTAATCTAAGACTATTGCATATTCTTCTTTTTGAATCATATTTAAATTTCTCCAACATTTTTTTGAAATTTAAATGCAAGAAATTTCCACAAAGGAAATTTCTGCATAGAAAATTGTTTCTTACAATTTTCTTGTGTTTGAAAATCTTTGATTTTCATTTTTTATTGATAACATCTAAAATTTTATTTGTTTCATCCTCTGTCAAACTTACATCTGTAAATATTTTATTAATATCTGAAACATCTTTTGGCATTAAATCAATAATTTTCACTATATGCTCATTTTTAATTTTTAATAAATCAAGAGCCTTTAAATCCTCTTTAATTCTTTTCGCCTTTTCAGGTTTTGTCTTTAAAAATTTTTTTAAATAAACTTCCATCTGAGTTCTCTTTTCACTTTCTGGGAGATTTTCAATTATCTTCTGAATTTCATTCAAATTTAAAGCTTGTCTATCTAATATCATTTTGCCTTGGTTTGAGTCAAGCCTTTTTTAAAGGGTTGTTTTAGTTTCCTCAAATGCACAGGATGAATTATATGTGTTTTTTGTTTATTTAAGTCTTTCATTTTAATAATATATGAATTTCCCCTTTTACCCTCAATAATCCCAACTCTTCCCTGCAGTCGTTTTGAAAATTTTGGCTGAACAGATAATTCCCTGATAACAGCAACCTTATCTCCTTTTTCAAATTTCTGAAAGTATTCACTAAGTTTTATTTTTCCATGAGTTCTTTGTTTTTTTCTTTTAATCATATTTTATTTTAATATCTTTTTTAATTTTAAATTGAACAAGCAAGTAGCTTAAGTTTTCTTATTATGGTTCTTATTTTTGTAAATTATGAGTTAATCTTTAAACTAAGAAAAATAAAATTTTCTCAGTGTTCATAGGTCATTTAAGATAACATAGTTATCCACTAAGTTATATTACTATAGAATTTCTAAAAATAATACCTTTAAAAATGTTTCTTATCCTGTCTGTTCTAAATCTCCTCTTTTTTCAGCTTCCTGCATATTAGCAACAATTGCATTAAACATTTTCTCACCAAAAGCAAAATGTCCACATCTCTCACAAAAATCTATCACAGAATCATCAGGCAATTCACATTTGCAATAAATACATTTTTTAACCATCATTTCACCAATTTTTTTAAGTTATTAAGTTATAATAAAATTAATTTATAAAGTTTTATATTATTCTTAAATAATTTTTTGTAGTAAAAAATCGCAATTTCTATGAGCAACAACAGTAGCAATTCCAATAAAAATTTTAATCATAATAAGCCAGCTACGAAGTTTTTGCCTTTTCAAATTATTCAAGCCCAATACAAAGAAATCTTAAAACATAATAATTTCTAAGCAGAAGATTCTGCCTGTTTAGAATAAGCAACTATTTCACATAATTTTCCATGAAATTGATTAAATTTTCTAATATGTTTTTCAATTATTTCACTATGTACTTTATATTTCTTTTCTATTTTTTTAATCTTCTGAAAATTTTTTTGAACCTCTTCAATATTTATTTTATTAAGTTCATTTTCAATATTTTTTTTAGAATTAGATGATTCATAAAGAAATTCTAATTTATGCGAATCTTTAATTAATGTAGAAGAATAATAGAAATAGATTAATCCATCATTAAATCATTTTTTTCTAAATTTTCTAAAAATCATCTTTTAATATTCCTCATTGCTTTCTTCCTGCAATTTAGTTCTCTTCAACTTTCTTCTTTTCTTAATCTTCCTGTAAATAAACCAGAGAATAATAACAGCAATAATAATCCCTGCATAAGTAGAAGTCATACTTTTTTTTAATAATCCTAACTCAATAGCTTTCTTTTTTGTATAAACATCAACCTGCAAATTAAAATTTTCAGTATATTTTTTATTCACAGAATCTTTGTAGGTAATACTAACCGGAAGTGTTATTGTGTCAGGTGTATTTTCTTTAAAGTAAATTTTAAAATCAGCAGAATCAAAATCATCTGAATCAATATCCCCAATATAAATATTTTTTCCAGATAAAAGAGTA
>JAFCCB010000006.1 GCA_017610445.1 Candidatus Dojkabacteria bacterium | reverse complement strand
TTATGAACAGCTAAATATCTCCTTAAAAAATATCTGACAAAATTTTCTTCATCTTTTTGAAGTGCTCTATAATAAGATTTTCTTTTTTTATACTCTATAATCAACATTGGATAGCCTGAGTGCCATAAAATATAATTCATTAACAATCTTCCAATTCTGCCATTGCCATCCCCAAAAGGATGAATTTTTTCAAATCTATAGTGAGCAATTCCTGATAGTTCAACAGGATTTAGTTCTTTATTTGAATTTATAAATTTAATAAGTTGATTCATTAATTTTTTAATATCCTGCCAATCAACAGCAGTATAATCTCCAATTCTAACTAAATAATTCCTATAATCTCCTGCTATATCTTTTTTTGTTTCTCCAAAAATTTCCTGATGCCATTTTAATAACAATTTATTAGAAATTTTTTCTTTTTTATCTAACATTTTCAAAAAAACTTTAGAATGGGTTTCTGTTTCTTTTACATCTCTTAATGGCTTATTTGGAGAAATTTTTTCATGGATGATTTCTCTTGCATCTTCTAAAGTTATTGTAGAACCTTCAATAGCATTTGTATTATAAGTAAAAGCTATTACAATTTCTTCTTTAATCTTATCTTTAATGCTTTTTGGATATCTTTTCCATTCTTTTTGAAAATTTTCTCTTATTCTCTCTAATTTTTCATATAAATCCTTTTTTAATTCTCTTAAAATTTTTTCCCTTATTTTTTTAATCTTTTGTTACAACCTTTTTATTTTTTCTAAAAGAATACTGAATATAAAAATAACTATTCTTGCCTTTTTTTCTTTTTATAATTCTCATGACATAATTACCATTACAAACTATTTAAATTTAACTATTTCAAGAAAAATGTAATGGTAATCACCCAAATCTCTCAATCCCTTCTTTCTCTAAAAAATGAAGTTCTGAAGGAATAATAAAGCAAAAAGGACTTTTAATCTCCTTCTCTCTTAATTCATCAACACTTCCATAATAAATCTCTTTATCTTTATTTCCCATTTTAGAACAAACAAGAATTTTATCTAATTTAATATCTGCTTTTTTAACAGCATTTTCCAATTTTTCCAAGGCATTTTTAAAATCCATCCCAATATCAACTAAGATAAGTGAGTGAGCTTTAATTGACTGATTTTCCCTGGCATATTGAAAAAAATCAGACTCTTGATTTTTTGGCATACTTAATACTTTCCCAAACTTGTAAAGCTGAAGTCCTGTTTCAGCAATTGCATCAAATATAGAAGCAGAATAAATAATTTTAATTTTCACTTTTTGTTTTTGAGCATCAAGAATCAATGACATATGTGTTGTTGCAAATAAAGGACAACCATAAACAAGCAAGGCAATTTTTCTCCCCCTCGCTTCATTTAATAATTTATTAGATTCAACATCTTCTCTTTTAAGCAAGACTGGTTTTTTCTTTCCTAATTTTAGCTCTCTGATATCATAAGGAAAATCAACAGTATATCCCTCTAAATAAATTTTAGTGCATTTATTAATAGCTAATAAACCTTCTTTGCTTATTCCCTGTTCATTTAATCCCAACCCTATTATATATAACATAATTTTATGAGAAGAAATGAGCTTTTAAGGGTTTCTAATCTTTTAATGTATTTAAATAAGAGAATTAAATTTGTCTTCCTAATTTTTAGAATACGATTTCCAAACCACACTCAAGCAAACAATTATTATAAAAAATAATGTAATTATAACTGGGAATTTATATATGAAAGCTGCATATGGAATAAAAGAAACAATAACAATTAAAATTAAACAAACAACAGAAATAATAAACAACCGCTTTCTCCAGACTTTAATTTCTTCTTTGCAAAGCTTTGCTAAAAACAATCCAACAGGAAACCCAGCAAGCAAGATTAATAAATAAAACAAATTTTGTATCATAACCAATTAAGGAACATTTATTATTTAAATATAACTAATATTTTATAAGAATTAAAACTACACAAGTGATAAGATTAACCATCCACCTGTATGATTAAATAAATTTAAAAATTATTAACTGGATAATATAAAAACAAAATGCGTTTTGCAATAGCATATTCAAAAAAAGATTTAGCAGGAATAAACATAATTCAGCAATTTAAAAAAATAGCCTTTGCTCCAGATTTACCAATAATTGAACTTAAGAAAGATTCAATTTATTCTGAAAATATAGATAAACTTTCTGAATTCAGGAATATTGATTTTATTGTTTTTGCAACAAAACATAAATCTGCAAAAGAAACAAAAACCTTATCACTTCATGCTCCTGGAAACTGGAGAAATGCTGATTTAGGAGGGCAATCAGGAAAAATTTGTAATACCTCTGCTCAAGTTTTAAAATATCTCTTCCAGCAGCTCAATAAAAACTCAGAAGAATTAAAAAACAAATATCAAATTACTTTAGAAGCCACTCATCATGGTCCTTTCATAGAAAAACCATGCTGTTTTATTGAAATTGGTTCAACAGAAAAACAATGGCAGGAAAAAGAGCCAGCAAAAGTTCTTGCAAAAACAATTTTGTCCTTACAAAATTTTAAATCAAACAAAAAATATATTTCTGCAATAGGAATCGGGGGTCCTCATTACTGCCCAAACTTTAACAAAATCCAGCTTAATTCAGAGTATGCAATTTCTCATATAATCCCAAGATATCAGCTTCCTTTAACACAATCAATGCTTCAACAAGCAGAAGAAAAAACAACAGAACAAATCAGAATAATTTTACTTGACTGGAAAGGCTGTGGAAACAGTGAGCAAAGGCAAAAAACACTTGAAATAATAAAACAAGCAGGATTAGAAGTTAAAAGAACAGATGAAATAAAAAAATAATCAAACAACAACTTCCCCAATATCTACACCTTTAATTAAATTCCAATCAAGTTTTATTAATTGTTGAACAGCAGGATTATTTGTATTTAGTTTATATAAATCTGATTTTTCAACCCAAATATATTACTTATTATTATCTCATAAACACCTCTTGTTTTTTAGATGAGTAGTTAAGTTTGTAACTAATAAATTAATCTTTTGTTCTTCAAAGATAATATTTTATCTTATCAATATCTCTTAAACATTTTTAGCTATGGAGATGATTAGCTTAAAGTAAATTATCAAATATTAAGGGCAGTAGTAATTGGGTTAGATTTATCTTCTTAATTCTTGCTCTTGATAAAGCACACCAATAGGAATTCTTCCTTTTTTAGAATTATAATCCCACTCATTTGCTAATTTTTCAGCAACTTGTTTATTTTTATTATCCTTTATTTTATACATCATTTTATCTTTATTATTCATATCTTTATTAAATATTAAACAATCTTGAATAACCTCAACAAATGAACATCCTTTATGTTTTATTGCTTTTTCTAAAACTTTTGCAGTATGATTTATATCACGAGCATTTACCCGAGCAATAAATGTTGCATTAGAAGCAAGAGCAAGTTTAATTGGATTTAAAGGTTTAAATTTTTCTCCTTGTGGGGAGGCTTTACTTACATAACCTTGTTGTGAGGTAGCTGTTGGTTGTCCAGTAGTGAGAGAAAAACTTTGATTGTCATGAACAATTATAGTCATATCAAAATTATATCTTAATGCATGAATAAAATGAGCTATCCCTTCATTATAGTTTCCCCCGTCTCCAATAAAACTTAAAACTTTAAGTTTTGGATTTCCTAATTTTATTCCAACTCCTGTTGCAACACTTCTTCCATGTAATCCATAAATTCCACTTAAATTAAGATAATCATATATTTTAGAATTGCATCCAATATCAGTAGTGATTGCAAAATCAGTTTGTTTTAATCCACTTCCTGCAATTGCTCTTTTTACACTTTCAAGTATCATGTAGTTTAGACAACCTGGGCACCAGGTTATTGGTTCTTTTGTTGATAAATCTTTTGGGTTCATTTTAATTTAAATTATCTTTTGGCACCTTCCTTCCCTAAATGTTATCCATTTCTTTTTTAACCATCTTTTTTATTTTATCATAATCTTTTCTTAATTTATTTTCTTTTTTTGAAGGGCTTTTACTTTGATAAGGGGGAGCAGAATATAAAAATAAATGTTTTAGATTAAGATTCTCTTTTTTACAAATATTTCTAAAGGTTTGTAAGTATTTTTTCTTTTTTTTAGAAAGAACTTCAAAATGCCTTTTTACTAATCTAAAAAATCCATCATCAACAAAAATTAGAGTATCTTCCATTAAAAGACACCTCTAAAATAATTTTTAATATAAAAATCATCTGGCAACCCATTCCAATCACCAGGGAGCATACTCACAATCCTAAGATTGCTAATATTATTAAGATTATTTAATTTATAAATGCTTTGTTGGTTTGTTTTAAGATTTTTTATATCCATATTATTTTTTTAATATCTTATAAATCTTTAAGCTCTATTCTGGGTAGCTTATCTTGTTATCTGTGTAACTTCATATTTTATAGATTATTGATATTGTGATTGTTTTTATTTTTCATTCCAGTCAATTCTATCTCCTTTTCTTTTAGCATGTTCTATAGTAAACTTTCCATCTGGATATCTTTTTTTTAATTTTTCTATATTTTCATTTAATACTTCTTCCAAATCCCAATTAAAAAAATTACATATCATTGCCATATACCATAAAGTATCTCCTAAATTTTCTTTTATTCCTTGTTTTTGGTCATTATCATGAGCAAATGTTTTTTTGATACACCCAGCAACATCTCCTGCTTCTCCTGTTAAACCTAACCCCCAAGTAGCTATTTCTATTTCAGGATTTGAAAATTTTTTTGCTGTTATTTTACAAGCTTCTTGATATTCTTTTAAATTCATTTTATGTTTAAAATCTCCTTTTTTAACTCATCTGAATTAAAAGCCCTACCATCATATTTTAAAATCCTATTAGGAATTTTAATTCCTGTCTTTTCTCTAATTCTTCTGCCCAATTGTCCTGTAACATTATTTTCAACTAAAATAACTTTTCCACCTGTTTTTTGTGATTTTATAATTTCTTTTTCAATTTCATCTGAAAGAGGTTTCATATAAATAACTTGAAGAAATTTATAATTTCCTGTTTTTTTTATTGAATTGTCAATAGAATCTAAAGCATCTAAAATAACAGTTTTTGTGCTTCCCCACCCAATTATAAGATTTTTTGAATTTTTATTTCCAAAGATCTTAATCATTTGAAATTTCTTAAGTTCTTTTTTTATATTCTCATATTTCTTAAGCCTATTTTCTGCATTTGATTTTGTAGTTTCAGAATCTTCTATTGTATTCCAATTTTTATCATGTTCATAACTGCTTCTTTTAACAATTTCCTGTCCTGGCAATTTCCTGTCAACATTAACAGCAAGAATTTTATTAGGACTTCTATCAGAACTAAATTCTGATTCAGCCAAATGTTTATCAGATAAAATAATAGATAAACATCCAAATTTCTCTGCCAAATAAAAAGCCTCATTTGTTTTTTCAATACATTCAATTGGATCCCCAGGAGCAATCACAACCCTTGGAAATTCTCCATGCCCCCCACTAAGAGCAATATCTAAATCAGCTTGTGAAGTATATGTTGGAACACCTGTTCCAGGACCAGGACGAGAAGCTAAATAAACAACTAAAGGAATTTCAGACATTCCCTGAAAACTTAATCCTTCTGTCATTAAATCAAACCCACCCCCAGAAGTCCCCACCATTGTTTTTGTTCCAGTAAAACTCGCGCCCAATGCTTGATTAACAGCCCCAACCTCATTTTCAGATTGGAAAACTTCAACCCCATATTTTTTTTGCAAACCAGCAAGTTCGTGCAAAACTCCTGTTGCAGGAGTCATTGGATAAGCTAAATACAAATCAATCTTAGAATTAATTGCTCCTTGTGCAATCGCCTGTGTCCCAGACATAATATTAATTTTATTATTAAGTTTTTTCAAATTAAACTTTTCTTTCTGACTTGCAAAACCTTTTTCAGCAGCAGAAATACTTTCAGGATTATTAAATTCTTTTTTAATTTCACCAATCAAAAGTTTTTCATCAATTCCTAAAATTTTTATCAAGGCACCAGCCAAAGCTATATTAAGATTTCTGCCTAAACCTTTAAATTTTTCAAAATCAATAACAAAACCCTCTTTTTTCAACTCACTTTTGTGAACCTTGATTGTATTTTCATCCATTGTTACAATTCCATCAAGTTGAGATTCAATACTCCCAACTCTTTCATCTGAAACAGAAAGAATATTAAAGTTATGCCCCCCGCGAATAAGCGAAGGATAATCTCTATAATTAAAAGTAAAATATCCATATTCAACTAAAATCTTGTTAACAATCTCAGAAATCTTATTAATCCCTTGCCCTGCTTTCCCGCCGATTAAGATATTAAGTTTCATTTTAAATTAAATAACCCACAACATATTTAAATATTCCTAATTATGGTTAGTAAGATAAAAAATGGTGAATTTAAAATATCGTAAAGCAGTTTTTATTGTAACTTATTTAAAAGATAAAAATGAAATTCTTTATCTCATGTTTAAAAGAAAACTTCATTGGAAAGGCTGGGAATTCCCAAAAGGGGGATTAGAACCAAATGAAACAATTAATCAGGCAGTCAAAAGAGAAATAAAAGAAGAAACAGGACAATCTCCAACAAATATTAAAGATCACAAAATCTCTGGAAAATATAAATACAAAAAACAATTTGCAGATAGGAAAAATATGATTGGACAAACATATAAACTTTTTTCAGTAGAATTAAAAAATAAAAAAATAAAATTAGATAAGTTAGAACATTCAGATTATAAATTAGTTCCTTATAAAAAAGCCCTCAAACTTTCAACATATCCCAATCAGCGAAAGTGTTTGAGAATTGTGAACAAATTCCTAAAATAACTAATAAACATATCTTATTAAGAACAAAGAGATAGAAAAGAAGCTTAAACTACTAAGAACAAAGCTTAAAATACAATAGGATATTGAAAAAAGTATTCAAAAAATAAAATGACATATAACAAATTTTGGAAATCAAAAGAAAGAGACATAATCATTCATAATAATAAAATGAATATTATTGAAAGTTGTATTGACAGACATGCAAAAAACAATCCAAACAAACCAGCATTTATTTTTCAGGATAACAAAATCCAAAAATATACATACAAACAATTACAAGAACAAGTAAATAAGTTTGCAAATCTTCTTAATAAATTAAAAATAAAACAAAACTCACATATTTTTCTTTTCTTGCCGAAAGTTCCTGAATTATATATAGGATTTTTAGGGGCAATTAAACAAGGAAGTATTGCAGTACCTTTATTTGAAGCTTTTCAAAGTCAAGGATTGAAACTTCGTCTTGATCGGGGTGATGCAGATATTTTAATAACAAATAAAGAACTATCTAAAAGAATACCTAAAAATATTAAAGAAAAAATTCCCTCATTAAAGCATATCTTAATAATTGATGAAAAAAATTATAAGAAACAAATTAAAGAACAATCAATAGAATTTAATACAATTCTTAAAAATAAATTAGACACTGCAACAATGATTTTTACATCTTCAACAGCAGGAACACCTGTTGCAGGAATACAAATCCCACATCAAGCACTTATTCAGCAACATTATACTGCAAAACTTGTTTTAAGATTAACATCAAAAACTCAATATTGGTGCACTGCTCATCCTGGCTGGGTAACAGGAAGTATTTATGGGATAATTGCACCATTATCAATTGGATGCACTATTTATATTCTTAAAGAACATTTTAAAGCAGTGGATTGGATAAAATTTTTACAAAAAAACAAGATTTCTGTTTTTTATACAGCTCCTACAGCATTAAGACTCTTAAAACCAATTGTAAAAAAACAAGATTTAGAAAGTCTTAAGGTTTTAGCATCTGTAGGAGAAGCTTTGACAAAAACCACCTTTAATTTTTTTAAAGATAAAGGAATTGAAATTACAGATACTTTTTGGCAGACAGAAACAGGGGCAATAATGATTTCATCTTATGATAAAAAACAAGCAGGAAGATTAGGGCAGGCAATTCCAGGAATAACAGCAGAAATAAAAGACAAAATAATATCTTTTAAACCAAATTTCCCGGCAATAATGACAGGGATTTATAAACATCCTAAAATGTATCAATCTTATTTCAAAAATGGCTGGTTTAAAACAAATGATGTAGCTAAAAAAGATAAGAAAGGTTATTTCTTTTTTCAGCACAGAAAAGATGATATTATAAAAACCTCTGGAGAAAGAGTAAGCCCAATTGAAATAGAATCTGTTTTAATGAAGCACAAAGCAGTTCATGAAGCAGCAGCAGTTGGAATTCCAGATAAAATTAAAGGACAAATAATTAAAGCATTTATTGTATTAAATAAAAATATAAAACCTTCAGAAGATTTAAAACAAGAATTAGCACAATTTGTAAAGCAAAATTATGCAGGACATGCTTATCCAAAACAAATAGAATTTATTAAAAAAATGCCTAAAACAAATTCTGGGAAAATCATTAGGATGAAGTTGAGAAATAAAAATTACTTCCATCAATATAAATAGCAACTTTTTTATTTTTTGAATTCATATTAGAAAATCATGGGGTTAGTTTCCTATTCCCTTGGTGTTAATTAATCATTATAAAAAATTTAATGTTATAAGGCTTTCTATAAAACAAAAAACATCGCCAGAGAGAATCAAACCTGCGCACCTAGAAGGGTTGAGATTAGCAATAAGGTAATCAATTTATTGTTATATTATTATTTTTTTGTGTGTTTATTGAAAATATCAAGAACCTTTTTTCCACTTATGAATTAGGGTTTTGGGTTTTTAATCACCAAGCTTATTAATATAATAAATCAAATAACCGAGACCTATTATAGAGGCATAAACCCCTGTTGTGAAACATACCCCCATTACAGCAATTTCTAAAAAAAGATGTTTATTAAGAAACTCACTAGCACCTTGTATTCCTAAACTTTTTCTTGGTTTTCTAAGCTAATATCTTATGCTTTTTCTAATTTCTTTATTTGAAGAACTTCTTTTTAATGTCTTTAATTCTTTTAATGTATACATCCTTTTTTGAAAACCATAAGTTGATTCACATCCTATTGCTTTTTCTCCTACAACCCAAGGAGATTTATAAGAAGTAATCTGACATATATTCATAACAATCGGTTTTGTGCTAGTAAGAATACCTCCTAATTCCTTAATCCTTTCTTCTAATTGTCTTTCCATTTTAATCCATCAAGAACTCTCTTTCCCTTTTAGGATAAAAACACTATAAAATGGTTGTTTATGAATCTTGCTTTAATATTCCAAAACAGGGCTCTTCTCCTTTATATGGGGGATAAAGATATTTGCATTCTCTTCAATTTTCCTGTCTGAAACATTGAACCTAATAGCCTCCATATTTCTAAAACTAATAATCTCTATTTTTATCTCTTTTATCTGAGAAACTTCTTTTATTTTTGATAAGATTTTAGAGAAAACTTCAGAGGCATTAAGAATCTGCATAGCAACTAATCTTTCATTTTCATCAAAATCTAAAATAAAATTCCCTAATTCTATTGCCCCTGCAGACTTTTTTCCCTCTAAATAAACAAACAAATCATCATTATCTACATCATAATTAAAATTGAATTTTTCCATTTTAACCAATTGCCTTTTGCCAATCCCTATTTATTTTAATAATAGTTACTATAATAATCTTTGCATTTATTGTTAATGCATATCTATGATAAAGGTGTTTTGAATAAGAAAAATAACAATCATATTTTTCTTCACCTTTATATTTTGCTTCTTGTTTTTTAGCATAAACAAGCTTAACAGGATTGATTACATTTTCTTTTACTTCTTCTAAATCAATATTTCTTGTAAATGCTTGAAAATTAGCATGTTCAGTTATTATTATGTCTGATTTTTTATAAGTTCTAAGTTTTTTCTTGAGTTCTTCTAAATTCATAAATTACATTAGAATAATTAGTTTTTAGGATTATCGTTCATCTCTTAATTCATTAAAAGAAGAAATTAGCAAAAGATCAAAACTCCCTATTGAACAATTATCAAAAGCTAGTTTGCCAGTATTGAAAAAGGCAGAAGAGTGGATGGAAAGTAAATTAGAACAATTAGCTAAAGTTGCTTAGTTCGCGCAACAAACTTCTATTATTATTGAGTTTTTAAAATATTCTTTAAAACATATATATACTTTAAAAGTAATTTTTGTTAAAATAAATGTAAAATGAGCATATTTTCAATATTTAAAAAATCAGATATTTTGTATTTTCCAGGATGTGTTACTTATTTTAAACATAAAGAAAGTTATGAAATTTATAAAAAGATTTTTTCTAAACTTGGCATTGGTGTGATTGAATTAGATGATAAAATCTGCTGTGGTTTGCCTGCATTAGAGGCAGGTTATGAGCAAGAGGTGAGGAGATTAGCGCGGAAAAATTTTGAGCTGTTTAAAGAAATTGGTGTGAAGAAAATCATAACAAACTGCCCTGCTTGTTTTAAAATGTTCAGCCAGAATTATCCTGAACTTTTGCCTGACTGGGATATTAAGGTTGAGAATGTTTGGAAATTGATTTTGAAAAAATTGGCAGGCAAATCCCGCTTGATTAAGAAAAAAACTGAAGAGGCTGTTGGTTATCATGATTCCTGTTATTTAGGAAAATACTGCGGGATTTACGATGAGCCAAGGCAAGTGCTTGAATTAATTGGCTATGAGATAGAGGAATTTTTAGATTCAAGAGAGAATAGTTTTTGCTGCGGGAGTTGCGGGGGGTTAGCAAGAATTAATCCTGAACTAGCTGATAAAATTGCAAAACAGAGAATTTTGCAGGCAAAAAGAAGAAAAATGAAAAAAATTGTCGTTGCATCTTTTATGGATTATGATCTGCTGAAAAAAAATTCAGATGGGACCGGGGTTGAAATTTTAGAGTTTTCAGAGATTTTAAGTTCTGCCCTTAATATTAAAAATAGAGAAAAAAAAGAGGAGGATAAAGAACCAGCAGAAGAGGAACAATTGATTTTAGATATTAAAGCAGATGAAAAAATTAAAGAAGAATTAAAAGATGAGCCAGAGGATTTTGAGGATTTGTGAAGATGATAACTAAAAAAGAAATGGGTTGTTATGATACTGATGCATCGCGGTTAGTTGGGACAGCAAGAAAAGTTGTTTTTCCGAAGACAGTTGAAGAAGTTCAGAACATAATTAAAACTTCAAACCTAGATATTGTTCCACGCGGGGCTGGGAGCGGTTTGCTCGGAGGGTGTGTTCCTGATAATTCTGTTGTGGTTGATATGAATAAAATGAATAAATTAATTGATTTTAATAAAAATAAAGAGATTGTTTATGTAGAGGCAGGGATTTCTGTTAAGGAATTGAATGAAAAATTAAATGCTATTGGTTTTGAGTTTCCTATTCAGCTGATTAATGATGCAAGGACAATTGGCGGGCTGATTGCTGTGAATGCTTTTGGTTCAAGGAGCCTAAAATATGACAGAATAAAAAACTGGATTGAGAAAATAGAGTTTGTTAATGGGAGAGGTGAGTTAATTAAAACAAGCAAGGTTGATTTAGGTGATGTTTGCGGAATGGAGGGGATTACCGGGATTATTGCCAGGGCTGAATTAAAAGTTACTCCAAAGATTAAGAGGAGTATTTCTATTTTTCAGACAGATAGTTTGGACGAAATTCTTTCAATTTCCAGAAGATTAAAATTAGAAAAAGATGTTATTATGCTTGAATTTTTTTCTGAATGGGTTTCAAAAATGATTGGTTTGCCTGAAAGGCATCATCTTATTGTGGAGTTTAACTCTGAGAGAGGGAAAATAAAAGGAGAGCAATACAAGAAGATTTTAGATTTGAGGAAAAAATTTTATTATGTTTTGGCTGATAAAGGATATTATGAGATAGAGGATTTCAAGTTTTTCTTTGATAAATTAAAGCAGATTATTTTGTATTTAGAGTCTAATCAAATTCCTTATTTTAGTTATTTGGGGGCAGGGATTGTTTATTGTTTTTTTAAAGATGATGAGAAAGAGAAAAAGAAAGAGGCAGTTAAATTAATGAGAAAGATTGGTGGGAGGTTTATGACCGGGATAGGTTTGAAGAGGAAGGAATTTGTTGAAGATTTCGAAAAGAAAATTATTCAGAGAGTTAAATTAAGGTATGATCCTTTTGGAAAATTGAACAAGGGAAAAATTATTAATTTTAAAGGGAGCGTTATTTCAGGGAGACATTTAAAACCTTTGCAGGAAAATGAAATTGAGGAGATTATGCCGGTTATTGGAGAAAAAGTAACTTCTTTAGAAATAAAGAAAAAGAGAACTGCTGAAGAAAAAATGAATGAATTTATTGAAAAAGCTGAATTGATTGATGAATCAGAGAAAGATGATGAAGGATTGAATAAAAATGAAGAGTTGCTGAAGGATTATGGGAAAGAAGAATTATTAGAGGATTATAAGCAAACTTTTGAATCTGAATTAGAAGAAAGCAGAAGAAAAAAGATTGAACAATTTGCTAAAAATGTTGCTCATGATATTGTTCATCCAAAAAAAGAAAAAACAGGTGAGTTTAAAAAATATGAGAGCAGACAAAAGTTGGCTGAATCTAAGTCTACAATTGACACCAAGGAAGAAACACAACAGAAAATTGATAATTCAAATGCTGAGTTAAAAGGAAAATTAACAAAAGAAGAGCAGGACAAAATAAATAAGGTGGTATTTGGGGGTTAAAATAAATATTAATATTTTATAATTGATAATGCTTAAAATTTTAAGTTATAGAGATGAGAGCAAAGCTGAATTAACCTATCTTTAAAACTTAATTAAACTAATAAAAATAAACAAAACAAAATATGACAATTGAAACAGATAATGCAAACAAACTTTCTTTAAAAAGAAACTTTGAACAAAGAATACCTTTTCTGAGAAAAGGTAAACCAAAATCAATCACATTATCTGGGGGTATAATATGACAATTGAAACAGATAATGCAAAAGAAGAAGTAAAAGAGATTGTTGAAAAATGCATAAAATGCGGTTTGTGCAAATCTAAAGATGCTATTTTTAAGGTTATGAGAGAAGAGCAGTTTTCTCCTCGTGGAAAAGCAATTCTTCTTAATAATGGTGTTTATGAAAAAATTGTTTTTGATGATACTCTTTCTAAGCAATGTGAAATAAACTGCCCTTTAAAAATTAAAATGCATGAAGTTATCATTAAAGCAAGAAAAGTTTTGGTTGAAGAAAAAAAAGATCCTGTTGAAAATAGGAAGATGATTAAAAATTTAGAAAATACAGGAAATGTTTTTGGAATTAAAGAAGAGCAAAAGATGAATAAGTAATATTAATTTTATTTTTGTTTTCGAATTTTTCTCAGATTGTTTGGTCCGCCTCTGCTTCTTATTTTTAATCCTGCAAATCTCCAATATCCCATAATTGTTTCCCGGGAATAGAATAATTTTCTTGCAACTTCGCCTGCTTTATTTGTTATATCATACCCAACCAGCATTTCTCTAATATCTTCTATTGGGATTTTTTAACGAGGCACTTGTTTTAAAATCATCTGAATTTTTTGTTTTATATTTTCCATTTTGTTAATTATTCTTTCATTTCAATTTTAATTGTCACACTTCTTGGGATATAAAGCCTCATTATTGCGTGAAGAACTCTGTCATTTGCAGGCAGGTCAATTAATCTTGTATGAATTCGCATTTCATAATTGTCAAATGTTGCCGTGCCGTCTCCGCATGGTGATTTTCTTGTTGTTATTTTGAGTTTTTTAGTTGGTAGTGGAATTGGGCCAGAGATGGGGGTTCCTGCTTTTGTAGCAATTTCTTTAATTTCACTGCTTAATTCGTTTAATTTTTTAATATCTATGCTTTTTAATTTTATTCTTACTTTTGCCATTTTATTCTAGGTTTTTGTTTAAAATGGCAAGCTTGAAATTTTTAATTTCATTGTTTGCCATGAATGTTATTGAGAAAATGGATTTAAAAAGGTTTTTGTTAGTTTAAGAGTTGATAGGATGTTTAAAGTAAAGAATTTTAAAGGTTAATTGTTTAAAAGTTTTATGGATAAAGAAATAGCAAAACAAGAGGTAGAAAAAATACAGAAAAGATTTTTATCTATCCCAAAAAATGAACTTGATAATATGCCGGAAGCAGATATTAAATTTCAGTTATTGTAGATGAGGATTATAAGATTTATAATGTAAATGAAATATTAGATAAAATAAAGAAAGCTTATGTCCTACTTTTATTTTCCCTTTTCAAAAAAGGTTATGCATATTATTCCTTAGAAAATATTAAAAAATTAGGGTTTATTAATATTATAAAAAAATCTCCAAAAAAATTTGAAGGAGATATTAAAGAAAAATTAAATAAAATAAACGCAAATTAATAAAATAAAACAGAACTTTTTTCTCTTATATATGAAATTAATATATTTGTTGTTTTTTCTATTTTGTTGTTAGAAATAAATTACTTAATTAAGAATTCAAAAATCTTTCATTACATCCCATAAAACAAACATTACTCAGTATAATCAAAACATTTATAAACATTATTTTATATTGTTTATTATGGAAAAAGATAATGCTTCTTAAGATGGGAATTAAAAAAACACCTGAACAAATAAAAAATCAAATTCTTGATGAACTTAGTTTAGGTCCAAAAACTATTTCTGAATTAAGTGATAAAATTGGTTCTAATTGGCTAACTATTGAAAAATTTATAAGGGAATTAATGAACAGCGAAGATAAAAAAGTTTGTGAATTAATCTCTGCCTCAAAATCAAAAGTATATTGCAGTCGTGATGATTTAGCATTTTATTATCTGCCTTTTCCAGAAGCTGTAAGAGAAAATACTCTTGCATTACTTCATAAAATTTCAGAAGTTTGGAAAGAAAAAACAAATCAAAATAACATTCCAAAAACAAAACTCCAGAAAATTGCAGTTGAACTTATTGAAGAAGGAAATATTAGTTCTGTTCCTGTTTTAAAATTTCATTATGGACAAACACTTGCCTTAAGATATGAAGAGAATATGGCAACTTATGAAACTTTTAATCTAACTCCAAAACAGAATGTTCTTCTCTTGCAATTAATCAATAAATACAAAAATTGGTTCTCAAATAAAGTCCAATCAGAACAGTACAAAAAAAAGGGTATGGAATTCTATAAAGCAAAAGAAGAACTTTTAGAGGCATTCTCAAATAAAAATAAAGAAGAAATTATTAAAAAAATCTTGGAACTTTCAGTTTATTATCCCTCTGAACTAGAAGAAACTTATGAATTATTTGATAAATTTGAATACTGTTCTATAAATATCTTAAATATAAACAAAGATAAAGAAAGAGAAGAATATATCAATAAATTAAAAGAAATCTTTTCTATAATTTGGGATGTTATTACAACAAGTTATTTTTTTTACGAAGCAGAAAAATATATCAAACAGGATAAAAAAGAATTGTTTAATTATATTAAACTAAATACTTTGAATACTAAAATATTCAATGTTTCCTCGATAGTAAATGATTTAAAATCAGAGGTAGATGCTATTCCTTTAGAAGAAATTAATATGAAATCTTCTGAAAAATCAAAGGAATTGCTTAATAGATTATTAAATGGATTATAATAAAATGGATAATTTTTTAGATACATGCATCATCATAAATAATTTTAATGAAAAAAGTAAATTTTATCAGCAATCAAAAAAATTTATTCAAAGTGAAAATAATTTTATAATTTCAGAATTTCAAAAAATAAGGGAAATTCCTTATTTATTTTTTCGTTTAAAACTTCGTTCTAAGATAATTATTTCAAAAGCATTAATCCCTAATAAAAATCTTCCAGAAATTAAAAGATTAAATCCAAGAGACAAACAAGAAATAAAGGAGGTTTTATCTGAATATGCTTTAGGATTAAAATCAACAAAAGAACTTTTTGAGATGAAACAAAATGTTTTCTTCTTAGAAAAAAAACTAAATGATTTTATTCAAAACAGAATTAAGAGATTTGTAACCCCCATAAGAATAATAAATAGATTATTAGTAAAAACTATTGAAAGTTTTAATAAAAATAGACAAGATTCTATGATTATTGCTTCAGCGATTGAAGAACATCAGAAGAGTAATTTAATTCTGATAACAACAGACAAGAAAGATTGGAAACAAGAATATATAACAAAATCCTGTAAAGATGCTTTTTATAAAAAAATTCCAGAAGTTAGATTTCTTTAAAATTAATTAATCATAAAGAAAAATCTTTTTCATTAGAATTTTAACAAATTTCCCCTTTCAAATCAATCCAAAAACTCTTGAGTCAGGGGACAAAAGAAAAATGTGGTCTTTGCTGGTTCTTAAACCTCTGTAGATTCTTTGGAGGAATTCTCTGTTTGCTTTGTCTGTGTAAAAACTGCTGTAATATTGTGGTTTTGTTTTTTTTAAAATCCTCCAGAAAAGAGAGCTGACATTTGGATATGGGTATTTAGTTAAGATTATGCTGTTGCAGGTGTTTCCTGGAAAATCTACTCCCCTATTGCATTTTGTTGAATATAGTATGTCTATTTTTCCTTTTTTGAAATTATTGGCTTGCTGTCCAATATCATCTTCTTTTTGAAGTTGTCTGAGTTTTTCTCTTGTCATTATATTTAAATTATATTTTTTAGCTTCTTGTTCTGTTGGGAGGTCCTTAAAGGCGATGACATGAACAAGCGCTGGTTTTTCTGCTTGTTTTATGCATTCTTCCAAAGCAAGTAAATATTGTTCTCTTGTTACTTTTCCTTTTTGGAAATTATCATATCTGCAGTTGATTTCAAAGTTGGTTTTCTTTTTTGTTATTTTTCCAGGGAATTTTGTCTCTGCTTCAATTATTTTAAAATTAGATAAACCGAAAATGTTCTTGAGGACATTTTCTGAGTGTATTGTTCCAGACATCATGACAATGATTTTGTTTTTGTCTAGGAGTTCTTTAAATTTTTTTTCTAAGTTTGTTGTTACAATTCTGGCAACAAGGTCTTTTTCCTCGCTGTAAAATGAGACATAGGTTTCATTAAAAAAATCTTTGAATATTCTTGCTATTTTGTCTAAATGATAGCAGTAATTTTCCTCGTCTGCTTCTGAATTTTCCATAATTTCAAAATCTGAGAAGTATTTTAGTAATTCTAAAATTTTTGTGTTTTTTATGTGTGATATTTCTTTTTTTAGAATTGATTGTTTGATTTTTTTGTCTTCTAATATTTCTTTTGTTAATTTTATTAGTGTGCTGATTGTTTTGTTGGTTTTTTCGTCTTCTGAAAATAAAGCTCCTAAGGCAAAATTTAATCTGTTGAAGTTTATTTTTTCTGAATTTGCAAAATTATCTAAAAATTCGTCGCACTCATCTATAATTTCTATGTCTGTTGCAGGTTTTCTGTCCATGATTGTTTCGAGTTTGTATTTTTGGCTGTTGAAGAGCAAGATGTCTGCGTTGAGGTAAGCATTGAATTGGTCATAGTATCTGCATCCTTGTTTTCTTTGGTAAATTGTGAATTTTCTGTTGTTTAATCCAAGGTAAGTTTTACAGTTGGCTTCTAAATTCAGATCTATTTCTGACGGGACTATTGGGGACCAATAAGGGCATATTGGGGCTATTGACATTCTTTTTACATGATGAATATTTGTGAATTCTGTTAATTGTATTTTTGGATTTTCTTTTAGGTATTCTTTTATTTTTTTAATGTTTTTTTCTTTAATTTCAATCTTGCATGGAAGCTGTGGATTATTGCAGGAATTATCCTGAGAGTTATTTTTTATTTTATTGTAATTTTTTTCGTCATTAAAATCACTTAGTTTGGAATTTTTTTCTGTTTTTCCTATTGAGAATTTTTGAAGATTTTCTTTTAGGTAGGGGCAGAGGTGATTGGCTCTGCCAGTCATAATTTTCATTTTTAATTTTTGCCCGTCCTTTAATAAATATTTTTTATTTGTATAGTCATCTTCATATTGTTTTTGCAGATTTTTAATTGGCACAACAATAGAAGCCCGCCCGATTTCTTTTGCGAGATTTAATGCAATAGCAGATTTTCCTGTCCCGCATACGCCTTTAATAAAAATAACTTTGCAACCCTGATTAATTGTCTTGATTATTTCTTTGACAATATCTTCCTGTGTTTTTTCATTAGAAAAAGTCAAAGGTTTTAGATATTCTTGTTTGTCTGATTTATTTGAATATAAACTCCACATTTTTAATTAAAAAATTAGGGCTTTAAAACAATTTGGGTTATTGAAAGATTGGGTATTTAGAAAAAGAATTAAAAATTATTTTTTCTCAAAACCCCCCATATAATGAGCCCTTAATGGCAAAGAGTAAATTTCTCTTGAAAAGATTTTTTTTAATCCAGATGATAACATTAAATCTTCAATTTCTTTAGCAGGCATACCATGATTTTTTCTTGTTGGTTCTCTTATATATATTTTACCATTCTTTTCTAGTTTATCTTTTAATATTTTAATTGTTTTTAATCTATTCTTCTTATTAATATCATGCAAAACATAATGTATAATCGCAACATTAAAATAATCCTCTTTATTAAAATCCAGAAGGTCTGATATTTCGAATTTAATGTTTTTAAACCCCTTTAATCTCTTTTTAGATTTTTCAATCCAATAACTTGACTTATCAATACAAATTAATTCTCTAACTTTTTCCGCTAAAAATCTTGATAAATTTCCTCCACCAGAGCCAACCTCTAAAACTTTTTCATTTCCTTGCAAGTTTAGCTCCCTAACATAATTCTTATAATTAAAATAAGCAAAATTTCTAATTAAAAAATCATCTAATTTTTCTGAAAAATTTGCCATTTAGAAATTATTATTTTTATATAAAACTTTTATTCTATCTGCTCTTTTTGTTGCAGTTTGAGTGTCTTCATAAATCCATGTTTCTCTAAAGTCTCTACCAAATGGGTTATTCTTAATGTAGTTTCCCTTAGGAAATTCAATTTTAGAACCTTTTTCTATTAATTGGTCTAAAGATTCTTTTTTAATATTTTCTCCATCAATTACAGAAAGTCCCATTATTTTTCCATTTTCAGTTTTAATTTTTAAAGTATATGAGGATTCTAGTTTTACTGTTTCATTAGAATATGCCTGACTAACCAATCCGCTTATATGTTTTTCTGGGACTGGGCTAAGTCTGTTTTCATAAGATTCATTTAAGACAATTGCTTCAATAGGTTGTTGGCTCTGTTCGTATCTGATTCTTTTAAACCTATGAAAATTTTTGCATCCTTTTGCACATCCTCCAATAGTCGATGCGATTATTACCCCTACGATGATTTTATTTCTTAGTTTCATTTTACAATTATTTTTTTATTTTATTCTCCTAAACCTCTTAGAAATCACCCCCTATTCTTCTTCATAATCTTCAGTTTCTTCATTAAAATCTTCTTCTCTAATATTAATCATCTCCCTAGGATTAAATGTCTCTATTTTCTCTTTTATTTTACTATTCCATCAATTAATCCTTTTGGAATTTCAATTAAAGCTTCGCCTTTTCCAACTTTTTTCTCAAGTCCTGCTTTAATAGGATTAATGTTTTTTCCAACTATTAAATAAACTTCTTTGTCTTCATTTTTAGCTTTATTAATTGAAGGACAAGCTGCAGCAATACATTGCATTTCTTTAGGAGTCAATTCTTTTACTCCTTCATAAATTGAAGGACAATTATCAATTGCACACTGATATGCCTTTGGTGTAATTTCATTTATTTTATATTTCATTTTCTTTCACTTCTTAATTAAAGAATGATAAAGAACTATCTAAATTTTATCATCAAAAATTCCTAAAATATTAAAATTAGAATAGAAATATTTAAATATATAAGGATTTTCACTATTTTAAGAACTAAAATGAAATTAAAAGAAACTGACTACAAATTATTAAGTTATTTATATCATAGTTATAATGAACCTCTTTCAAAAATAGCAAAAGCTACAAAACTTTCAAGAGACCAAGTTGAATACAGGTTAAATAAATATTTAAAAGAAGGGCTTATAAGGAAATTCTTTCCTGTATTTGATTATGGAAAATTAGGTTATAGTGTTTTTGTAATTTTGCTTTTGGAATTTGAAATACCAAAAATGGCAGAAGATTTTTCAAAAAATTTAAGCAAAAGTAAAAATTGCATGACTTATGGCAAAGTTTATGGGAAATATGATTTGTGGTTAGAGTGTATTTTTAAAAATGAAAAAGAGCTTAATGAATTTATCTTCAAACTTTTTGAAAATGAAAATAACTTTATTATAAATTATGTTTTAATAAAGCCGCAATTTGCTGAACTTTATCCTTTAAAATTTTTTAACTATTCATATAAAGAGGATTATCTGCCTTTTTCTGAACAAAAAAAAGCAAGATTAGATAAAACTGATTTGAAAATTTTAAAAATTTTATCTGAAAATGCGAGAACAAAATTAATAGAAATTGCTGATAAAACAGGGATCTCAGCTGAGCTTGCTTTATACAGAATAAAAAGACTAAAAAAAGAAAAAATTATTCTTGGGAATAGAATACAGTTTGATATGTCTTTATTAGGTTATTTTTTTGTTAATGTTCTTATTAATTTTAGGAATTTTTCAGAAAAAAATAAAGAGGAGATAAAATTATTTGCTAAAAATTCCAAGAATATAAATTCTTTGATTTTTAATTTGCAAAAACCAAACTGTATTATTTCATTTCTTTATAAAAATGTAAAAGAAGTTAAAGAATCTATAGAAAAAATAAGAAATTTATTTAAGGATGATTCAATTGAAATTGATGTTCTTTTGACAGGAGAAGATGAAGAAAAAATAAGGTCTTTACCACTTTTAGAATAATAAAGATTAAAGAATCAATTTTTGAATTAAAAGCAAAATTTTTAATTAGTTTTTATGAAATCCTTATATCTGATAATTTTATTTAATTTGCTCATCTTCATAACTAAAATGTTTACAAGCTATTCATAAAGTGAGAACTTGAATTATTAAATAAAAAAGAAATCTACATCATTTAGGAGTAGGTATTAGTAATGTATAAAACTTTAAGCTTTGTAAATGAAAGGCTTAGGCTCTGTTATATATAACTTAAAATTGTAAAGAGATACTAAGAGAAACCCACCCCCTTAGGTGTAGGAGGATATCATAATTTCTAAGTTTATGTGTAAACAGAAAGATTTAAATATAACTAAATATAATTAAATTATATGGAGATTAAAACCAAAACCAGAAAATGGGGGAATTCCCTTGGAGTAATATTGCCAAAGTTAGTTGTAGAATCAAGAAAGATTAGGGAAAATGATGAAATTGTAATAAAAATCATAAAACAACCGATTTTAAGTAAATTATTTGGAAAATTTCCTAGAACTTCTAAGAAAACTGCACAAGAAATAAAAGATGAAGCAAGAAAAGGATGGGATTAGTTAAATATTTTTGGGATACTTATGCAGTTATTGAATTTATTAATGGAAACCCAAATTATGCTAAATTTTTACAAGAGCCAGTAACTATAACAATATTTAATCTTGCTGAAATATTTTGGGTAGCCTTAAGAGAGTATGATAAAAAGAAAGCAGAAGAAATATATGAGGAATACAAACAATGTGTTGCTGAGATTGATAATGAAACTCTTAAAGAGGCAATAAAATTCAGAAAGAAAATCTACAAGAAAAGCAAGATTTCTTATGCAGATGCAGTTGGTTATGTTTATGCTGTTAAAAATGAGATGAAATTTTTAACAGGAGATAAAGAATTTAGAGATTTAGATGGTGTTGAATTTGTGACAAAATGATTGTTGGAAAAACTTAAATCTGTGATAATGAGACAATTCGGCTGCTTGGGATTAATAATAAAGAAGTGTAGGTTAATAAGGGTTTTTTTGAATTTAATTTTAAAATTTAAACAATCTTTCATAA
Organism: Candidatus Dojkabacteria bacterium; assembly: GCA_017610445.1. Taxonomy (GTDB): domain Archaea; phylum Nanobdellota; class Nanobdellia; order Pacearchaeales; family GW2011-AR1; genus ARS1285. Next base: position 7,866 of record JAFCCB010000006.1, on the reverse strand, counting down.
TCTTTATGATTCATCCAATTTAAAATAACTGCAATTAATTCTATTTCTCCAGAGGTTGTTAAAGAATATAATAATCTCCATGCTGAGGGCAGATTATAAATCCATAAATTGTTAATTCTATATTTATTAATAAATTTTTTTGGAATTAATTTCTTTTTAACATTTCTACCACAATAACAATTTTCTTTTATATCTCTAATAGCCTTTATTAAAGCTTTTTTTATTGGGTCATCATCTTTAAGGATATTGAAAGCTTTTTCTAAACTAGAATCTATAAATCTAATTCTTTTAGGTTTCATATTTTTATTTCAGGAGAATTCTTAATTTTCTCGTAGAATTCTGGATTCCAAATATAAACAACATAATCTTTATTATCATAAGCTATTTTATGGATGCTTTCTAAATATCCCATTATTATTTGAAATGTTTGCCACATTACTTTTCTTGGGAGTTTCTTAAATAGTTCTGTTTTTTTATATTCCCCACTATTTTCATCAATAAATTTTTCAACCATTAGTACTGTTTGTAATGTTGGACTTCTTGCATTAGAATTTTTTTTTTTTAATAATTGCATTTTTATTCCTTATTTCTAATAATATCAATTGATATTACTATATAAATCTTTCTAAATTCTTGTAAGTTATAATAAAAGAGAAAAACTATTATAAATCCGATGTTAAATTCTCCTGCTGAAAACTTAACTTGAGGTTTAGATTAGGGATATTAAGATAAATTTATAATATTAAAAGTATAATGTGGATTATGTTAAAGAGGGTTTTAATATTTTTTGGGATAATAATTTTATTAACTTTACTTAGTGTGTTTTATCCTTACCTCACAGGAGAAAAAACCATTAATCCTGTTGAATATGAGCGAGAAACAGCTTTTGTCACAAGAGTCATTGACGGCGACACTCTTGTTTATGAAATTAATAATATTAGCTATACCTGCTGTTTGTTAGATATTGATAATAAAGAAGTGTAAGTTAATAATGGGTTTTTTAATAGAATACACAATTTTGGTTCTTTCACCTTAATAGAAATCTTTAAATATTATCATTTCTTAATATAATTAATTAACTCCCCGGTATGGTCTTTGACAATGCCGGGCTTACTTATTTTTATGGAAAAAAGAGAAGCTATTATGTTTATTGATGGTAATAATTTTTATCATAATTCTAAATTATTAATAAGCAAATCTAAACGGATTGATTTTAATTGTCTAGCTAAATTTATTTGTGATAAATTTAATTTAAAATTAAAAGAAGTGAGATATTATAATTCTGTTCCAGATATTTCTGAGAACAAAGAAATTTATTATAAACATATGAAATTTTTAGATAAACTAAAAAAGGATAATATATTTATTAGAACAAGAAAATTAAAATATATAAAGAGTATTAAAAGAAAAATAGAAAAAGGGGTTGATGTTTTAATAGCATCAGATATGATAAGAAAAATATTAGTTGAAAAAGAATGCAAAGTTTGCATATTAATCTCAGGAGATGCTGACTTTATCCCTTCTATACAAATTATTAAAGATGCTGGTTATGAAGTTATTATTGGTTCTCCTAAATGTGGATTTTCAAATGAACTAAGACAAGGAAAATTTAGATATTTAATACTCAAAAAAGAAGATTTAGATAATTGTTTAAAATAGTTGTTAACTAAGAGATGCGAGTTAGATTTTTGGTTTACATCATAATATTTATATAATTGTTTTCTATTAGAGATTTATGATAAAAAAAGTTTTAATATTTATTGGAATAATTCTTATTTTAACTATTTTAAGTATCTTTTATCCTTACCTCACAGGTGAAAAAACCATTAATCCTGCTGAATATGAGCGAGAAACAGCTTTTGTCACAAGAGTAATAGATGGTGACACTCTTGTTTATGAAATTAATAATATTAGCTATACTTGTTGTTTGCTTGGTATTGATAATAAAGAAGTATAAGTTAATGGGGTTTTTTAGAGAATTTTTTAAAATATACAAAAGATTAAATAATCTATTAAACTTAATTAATAATGATATCTAAAAACAATGCATATTCTATTAAAGAGGATACAATCATTATAAATCGGGAATTAAATAAATTAGACTTATTTGTAAAAACGTTTTTAAACATTTTAAAAAGACATTCAGATTACCTTATTGTAAGTGGATTTGTTAGTATTTCAACAGGAAGAACAAGAGGAACTGAGGATGTAGATTGCCTTGTTCCAAAAATGGATAAAGTTAAGTTTACATTATTTCTAAAAGACTTATTTGAGCATGATTTTTGGTGTTATCAAGGAGATACTTTAGAAGAGATATGGAGATATGTAGAAATAGGAGATAGCATAAGGTTTGCAAAAAAAGAAGAAATGTATCCAAATATAGAATTTATTTTAGTGGATGAATCAAAACCTGCTAAATATTTTGAACTAAACCACCCACAAAAAATTAAAATAAAAGATTTTGAATTCAAGATTCCTCCAATTGAATTTGAGATTTTATATAAGGAGATAATTCTAAATGGGGAAAAAGATATTGCAGACGCTAAACATTTAAGGATATTTTTTTCAGATATTTTAAAAGAAGAAAACTTTAAAGAGTATGAACCAATTATTAGAAAAGAATTAAAGGAAAATTAAAATGAAATTTCAAAAAGTACCTAAAACAGATTTAGATTATGTAAAACTTTATGCAGAAGAACTTAAAAAAAATCCCAAATTTTTTAAACAACAAAAAGAGCTAATAGATAGCCAACTAATTGCTAATTCAGATTTAACAAAAAAGAGATTTTCTAAAAAAAATTTTAAAACTCAAATAAGAAATTATTTGAGAGAAATTCAGGTTATTAGTTAAACTGAAAAATCTAATATGGTTTAGGTTCAATAGTTTTTTATACACTTTTGACTTTTTAATTATAATATGATAAAAAGAGTTTTAATATTTCTTAGTATTATAATTTTATTAGGTTTGCTTAGCGTATTCTATCCTTACATCACAGGAGAAAAAAGTTTTAATCCTGTTGAGTATGAAAAAGAGAGCTGTTTTGTTAACAGGGTTATTGATGGTGATACTTTGGTTTGTGATAATGAGACAATCAGGTTGTTGGGCATTAACGCCCCTGAAAAAGGAGAGGAATATTCTAATGAATCCACCAATTTTTTAAAACAAGTTAAAGGCAAAGAGATTTATGTTTTAAGGGATTGGGATGATTTAGGAAAGTATTATAGGAAGCTAAGATATGTTTTTTATAATGGAAGATTAATTAATGTTGAGATTTTAGAAAAAGGGTTGGGGGTTGCATTTATGACAGAAAATTTAATTTATGAAGATAAATTTATTGCTGCTGAAAAGTTTGCAAAAGAGAATTGTGCTGGGATTTGGAGTAGGGAATGTTAGCAATTTTTTCTAATTTTATTCTTTTAAATTCTTGGTTATATGCCTGGGTTGGAATTTTTGTTTTAAATCTATCAGATATTATAAAACTTTTTTGAAATAAATACTGTTCTCTTGCACAATCTGCAAAAGTTTTTAATAAGGCTTGATCTTGGGAAAAGATGGCTGAATAATCACTCCAGGCATATGCAAGTGCTAAACTGATTAATTTTATATCTGTCTTTTTTTCATTTGTTTTTCCTTTATATCTATTAAAAGTTTTCTCAACTTTTGGATATATTCTATCTATTCTGTCTTTTAATTCAGGAACAAGATTATTATCTGCTATTACATATTCCTGACTTATTAATTCCAGAATTTTTTTTCTTTGTCTTAATAAATTTTTAATAGCGGATTTTGTATTTCTATCTCTAATTTTCTTCATTATTTCTTTGAAAAATTCATTTCCATTAATGAACTCTTCTTTAACTTCCTTAATTATTAACCAGTTATCTGAATTTAAAAGTAAATCTTTGAGATTTAACAGTCTTGAAGTATTTTTTTTTAGATAACTTATAGAATAAAAACGATTTTTTTGAGAAGTATATTGAAGTTTATAATCATCTAAACCAAATGCACTTGTATCTAAAAAAATAATCCCGTTTGTTGGGAATATTGGAAGAGCATATCCTTTTTTCATAGTTTTTAATTTGACTATTATTTAAAAAATTACTTAGTATTCTCTGTATCCTTTTTCTAAATAGTATCTTATTGGGAGAAGCATTCCGACGATGAAAAAAAACCATCCGATTAAACTAAGAATTATTAATAATATATTTTTGAATAAAAATGAAATGATCAGCAGCCCTCCCCAGCTGATTATCCCTGATATGAATAAAATCACCCATGTCATTTTTTCTTTTCTTTTTTTGATAAAATCTGAAAGATAAATTGTGATTATCCCAAAAGATATTAAGAAAAACCCGGTGAGAATATTGAAAAGTGAGAATAAAAAAGCGATTTTTGGGTTGTATTTTATAAAAAATCCCCATAACTCTGAAATTGCCTGGAAATTTTTGCTCATGTTGAACTTAATGAAAACAATGTAGAAAATCCCAAATAAAATCATATAAACTCCGTTGTATAATGTTATTTCAGAGCCTTGTTTAACTTTTTGAATGTTCATTTTTATTTTGTTATGTAGTTTCTGGTAATTTTATAAATTTTATATTTTGGAGATGATTTGGGCATATTATTCTTCTGTTATTTATAATTTACATTTTGATAAGTTATTGATGTTAATTAATAGAAAAATATGTTTAAAAGAATTTGTGGTTATTATTAAATATGTTTGTTAAGGGGGTATGTGTGTTTTGATGGGAATTTTTGTTTGAGAGAAATTTAAAATATCTGAAATCTTAGGGTTTAAATCCTAATTCTTTTGCCCTTTCAAAATCAACTTTTAAAAGAACATTGTTTTCGATTAGTTTATTTGCAATTTTTTTATTTAAATTATTTAAATCACTATAAACTAAAAAATTTTTTATTTTTTTTATTAATTTGTATTGCTTTTTATTAATAATTAATGTTTTTAATTTAAGTTTTACAATTCCCCCAAACTCTTCTTTTCTATATCTTAAATAAGGGTTTTTAAATATTACAAAATTTTTAATCATTTTTCATTAATGGATCTATTGCATTTAGTTTTCCAAAATATCCTTGTGCTGATGCACGACATCCGCCCCTGCAAACAGAAACATATCGGCAATCTTTGCATTTTTCTGGCACAAATTTCATTGCACGAATATCTAATAAAAAAGGATTGCTATTCCATATCTTTTTAAAATTATCTTTTAAAATATTTCCTAATTTTTCTCCAAAACAAACACATGGGCGTAATTCTCCATCAGGACCAATAGTAATCTGATTTAATCCTACATCACAATAATTGCCGACCATTTCAATAGTATCTTTATTTATTTTTGGTAATAAACATAATGGAAACCCTCCTGAAAATCCTACACGGAGATTAAAATCTTTTTTTGCTTTTCTTAATTGATTATAAATTTCTAAAAACATTTTTTTATTTATGATTAAATCTTTGTCTTTTTTCATTTCTCCTGTTGCAGATGGTGTTCCAACACTAAATGAATGGACTCCAATAGAATGTAAAAATTTGGCCATATTATAAATATCCTTATAAGTTTTTGGCAAGGCAACCATGTTTATATTAACTCCTTCAATTCCGAATATTTTTAAAGCATTTTTTATGCCACTAACTGTTTTATTAAAGGAGCCAGGAGTTTTTGTCAATTTATCACTTATTTTTACATCATAATGATGAAGAGAGATTTGCATGTCATTAAGTCCAGCATTTTTTAAAGTTTTAGCTCTTTTAGGAGTCATTAAAATAGCATTAGTTATTAATGTCGTATATATTTTTGCTTCTGAACATTTTTTAATTAATTCTTCTAACCAACTTACTAAAAGTGGTTCTCCTCCTGAAAAAATAATATCAAATATTTCATTTTCAATAATTTTATCGATAACTTCTAATTGTTTTTCTTTAGGCAAGGTAATAGAATCTTGTTTTGAACAAAGTCCTTTCCAAACATTATAACAAAAAATACATTTCTGGTTGCATCCAGAAGTTAGTTCGAATTGCACTGCAAGAGGGGATTTTATTTTTAAATATTTACAGTTAGAAAGTTTAGTTTTTTGGTAAGCATTTTTAAAATCTTCAATTTCAAGTAATTTTGTGATATCTGTTTCCATTTTCAATTAATTTGTCAAAAGATTTTTTATAAATCTTCTGAAATAAGTTATTTAATTTTTTACCCTTTTTTAAACCCCTGATTAAGTTTAATATTTTATCTTCTCCAAATTCTAAAATTAAATATTCAACAAAAAGAGTAAATACTTGATAACTTTCAATAGTCATATCTTCAAAATATTGATTTAAAATTTCTTTTTTAATTTTTAACTTGTTTTTATAATTAAATTTTTTCTTATCATGTTGCATAAATGTAGCCAAACCTTCAGAGAGCCATAATGGGTCATATTCATCATCTCTTAATTCCTGATAAAATAGATGATTGATTTCATGTATTAATGCTTCTTGAAATTTTTCCTTTTCCCATTTAGTTTCCTTATCAAAAACTCCATAAGAAAAAATTACAATATTGTCATCTTTAGTAAAGGCAGAAACATAATTAGGGGTTTTAGAGCCCCAAATTTCATTAAATTCTTTTCTTGAATAAACAATTTTAATATCAAATTTAGGAATTTCAATTTTGGTAAAGTCTTTATTAAAATTATATGCTTCAATTAATATTTTTTTTTCATGATTTATATTTCTATCATTTGAAGAATAAATCAAATTGCAAAAGTTTAAGTTTAATTTTTTTTCCATAGTATCCACCAATAATTTATTTAATTAAGGATACTTAGTTTAAGCAGCTAAAAGTTTTTTAAGTACACTTTCTGCATCTGCTTTGCAAGAAATCTCTGCATCTTCTGGCGCTCTTCCGCCAAGACACAACCTACAATTACATTGACAACTTTTACATACTGCAAGATTTCCTGCAGAATAAACATCTGCTTGTGTATCTATAGTCATATTTGCACCAAAAACTTCATATCCTATTATTTTTGTTTCATATGTTTTCATATAATTTGGTATAATTTGCTCTTTAAAAAGATTTCTATAATACTTTTTTCCGCGGAAAAAAGGTTATTATTTTTTATTTTTTCACAATCAAATACACTTCATCACCTTTTTTGCATTTAGGAAGTTTGATTGCAACATCCTGTCCTTTTTCTACTTTTTCAACAGATTTCTTCTTAATCTCCATACTTTTAATCTTATATCTTAAAATCCCTGTCATCTTTCCTATAATTAAAATATTATCCCCAATCTTTAAACTCCCTGCATTTAGTTTTAACTGCCCGACTTTTATTTTAGGATAATAATGTATGATTTTTCCAATAAATTTCTTTTTTTGAGTTGCTTTGCTGTGCTCTACATCTGAAAAATCATCTGAAGTTGGGGATCTTAATAAAAACCCAGAGGAAAATCCCTTGTTGTAAACTTTTTCTAATTCTTTAATTCCCTGCTGGATTTCTTTTTTGTTTAGTTTTTTATCCAGAGCTTTTCTGTAAACTCTTACAACAATATCAACATATTCTGGTTCTTTGTTTCTTCCTTCAATTTTAAATGCAGAAATGTCTGCTTTTTTTAATTTTTCAATAAAAGGTAGGGTGCATAAATCTTTTGCAGAAAATATATGGTGATTTAAAACTTTTAACTCGTTTCCTTGTTCATCTTTTACATAATAATATCGTCTGCATGGCTGGATGCATTTTCCCCTGTTTGCTGATTGATTAAATAAAAATTGGGACATAAAACATCTGCCTGAAACAGAAACACACATTGCTCCGTGGATGAAAACTTCAATAGGAACTATCTTTGAGATTTTTTTAATTTGATTGAGATT
>JAFCCB010000005.1 GCA_017610445.1 Candidatus Dojkabacteria bacterium | reverse complement strand
AAAGCAGTGGTTAAGGAGATTAGTGTTGAGGTTGGGAAATTGAGTGTTGTTACCAACGGCAGTAGTTGTTATGAAATTCCTCAATATTTGATTAATGAATATGGTAGTAATTTTACAGAAGTTCAGGAAAATGAAAAAAAATATGTGATTTATTTTTCTAATGAAATTTTTTCTGGTGGGAAGAAAACCTGCGGTAATAATTTAAATTACACCCTTGGAACATATTCAAAAGAGAAGATTGCTGTTTATGAGAAAATTAAGGATTTAAATAATAATTATGATTTAAATTATAGTGGTTTAAAGAGTAGATTAGGAATAACAAATGATTTTTTGTTTAGTGTTAATGATTTGATTGGGAATGAAAAAATTGGTGTTGATAAAAAAATACCCTCTGGAATTGATGTTGAAGCAAGAGAAATTCCTATCAGAGTTATTAATTCATCTGGGCAAATACAAGAATTAATATTAAAAATAAGGGCTTGGTGATAAATAATTAATAGCTTATAAAAATATTTGGGGAAGTAAATGAAGATTAATCTACTCATAACCAAAATAATAAATATATGAAAATATTGAAAATAAAATCACAAAAATGATAAACAAAAAATTTGACAAAAAAGCGTGGATAAGAATCTTAGAGGCATTTTTAGCAATCTTAATTATTATGGGTGCGGTTTTAGTTATAATTAATAAGGAATCTGTTAAATCAGATATTAGTGATGAAGTTTATCAAAAACAAAGACAAATATTAGATGTGATAAGCAAAAATGATAGTTTAAGGGAAAAAATAATTATTGGAGAAAATAAAGAGGTTAATGATACTATTTATGTTATGCTCCCTAAAAACTGGAATTTTTCAACTCGTATTTGCGAGTTGAATAAAATCTGCAATGCAGATACTCCTTCTGATTATGAGAGAGATATTTACACAACAGAGATTATTATTACTTCTAATTTAACGCAGTATAGCCCTAAAAAGCTGAGTTTTTTTGTTTGGAGCAAATAATATTAAAGGATATCAAAAAACAATGTGCCACCACGCCCTAAAATATTAGTATTTTGAATTAAATAATAAAAATAAAACAAAAACCCAAAGCATAAGATGTGATTTGTTACAGGTGCTTGTTTTTAGGGCACCAAAAAATCACAAGGGTTTTTTACATGCTCAGAATTGAAATAAGTAATCTTATCACATTCTAAAGAATGTGTTTTTCAATTCTTGATAAGATAATATTTATAAACATATATCTTTTTTAAATTATATGATAAAAAGAGGATTGATTTTTGGGGTTGTATTAGGGATTTTGCTGGTTTGTCTGAATCCTGTGCTTGGAGATTTTGAATTAAGTAAAATAAATGAATCTTATTCTATTGATTTGGTTTATGGAGCTTCTGAACCTATTGGTGGATGGATAAATATTAGTCTGCAAAATGAACCTGTTAATTCTGTTTTAAGTGCTTTTGACAGCAATATTAGTATTAAAGATTTTTTAGATGAGAATAATGCAGATTATTCTTGCTTTCCAAATGACTGTGAGCCTGCTTATTCTTCTGCTGGGGATGGGAAAAATTCAAGGCAGTTTTCAATAAATTATTGGGAAAATAAATTATTTGGTATTAAATTAACAGGGCAAATTACTGGAATTGATAGTTTTTATTTTAATGTTTCAACAAATGCTGGAAAATCTTGTTTAAATCCAATTAGGATAGATGTTTTAGATGATGGGATAATGGAATGGACAGCTGATGAAGTTTCAGATGATACCTGCTATATGAAAAATCCTTATGGTTGCTGGGATGTGGATGATTATACTGGAAGCGAATCTATAATAGCAAGTGATTCTTATTGTGAGAAAATAAATATTTCTTCTGGTAAGGGATTTAAAATTGGTGCGGATATTACTGGAAGCGGGAGTGCTGTATTTGAAATGCAGATTAGTGCAGGCGGAGAATTTGCAGAGTGTGAAATTCCTGTTTCAGAACAAGGAGAAATTAGCTGTTTAACTGAATTTGATAATGCAGTGAAAGACATTCAGGCAGAAGTTTGCATAAACAGAAAAGATTCTGGAACAAATGATTATCAGATTAAATATGAAAATGTTGCTCCTTGCGGTTCTGCTGGTGGGATAAATTATGATTTTCCTATTTTTGCTTATCCAAGAAAATATTTTGATGTTAGTAATTTTATATTTAATCAGGATTTAATTGATGAAGGTGAAACTGGAATTGATTTAGCAGGTGAGATTTGGAATTATGTGTATTCTAAATACAGGGGGAATTGTGAACCAGAATGCATAATCCCTGTGAAATTTTATTCTGGAATAACTCAAACAGATACAATCTCTAATTTGAATTTAAGATATAAAAAAGGAATAACTCAGTCTGAAAAAAATATATATGATGTTGTGACGTCAGAAGTTTTGATTAGTTCTGATTTTCAAAAATTAGATTTAGAAAAAGCTAATTTGCTTGTTCCTGATGAAATTGGCAATGTAAGTTTAGTTTTGAATTTGGGTGGTGAGGAAATATTAGAAAAAAATATTAATGTTAGGGCTGTTCCTATTATAAAAGCAATATCCCCACAAGATGTTCCTGCATTAGTTGATGTTAAGTTTGTGGTTTTTCTTGATGACAAGAATAATTTAACTTATGTGTGGGATTTTGGAGATGAGACAGAAAAAGAAACTACTAAAACCAATAAAAATACTCATATGTATCAGGAGATTGGGAATTATGAATTGAGTGTTATTGTCAGCAATAAGTTTGGAAACAGCACTAAAACTATTTCAGTAAAAGCAGGTTCCCCTAAGAATTATATTAATGATACAATTAATAATTATGAAAATAAATTAAACTCTATTGGAACTGAGATTGATAAACTTGCTGAATGGATTAAAAAAGAAATTAAAAAGAAATTTGATGTTGATGATTTGAAGTCTCAGATTAATTCGCAGAAAAGCAAATATGATGCTGCATTTACAGATGAGGATTATGTTAAAATAATGTCTGATTTGCTTGGGCTTAATATCCCTGATTCTTTTGGAGTGAGTTATGATGTTCCTTTTTCTGATATGCTTTTAAGTCCAGAACAGATTAATCTTGATGCATTAGAAAGTTTTGGTGCCGGAGGTGTGAGCGGAGGGAAAGAGAATTATGCTAATGCTGTTACTAATTGGTTTGAAGACAATATAAATATGAAAATAGAATCAAAAACATATGCATTGTATTATGACAACGAGGGAGAGAATTTGTGTTCTTATGTGAAAGTTGTTTTAAATCCTAATCAAGATTTAGGGGATGTTTATTTTCTAGTTAATGGTGATGCTGATAAAATTAAATTTAATGGGGATTATTCTGTGAAAGATTTTGAGGGAAAATCTTCTGGGATAATTTTTAGTGATTTAAGTGAAACAAAAACAATTGAATTTTTGTATCCTAAGTTAATTGAGATAGGAAAATTTCCTGTTTATGTTTCTCCTGAATTTAAAAATCTTGAACTAGAGCCAGAGGTTGGTGTTTGCAACTTTAATAAAAAATGTGAGAAAAATTTGGGGGAGAATTACAAAAATTGCAGGAGCGACTGCAAGCCAGCTGGCAAAACAATTCTCTATATTCTATTGTTGCTTTTTGCAGGGTTTGTAATTTATATTATCCTGCAAGAATGGTATAAAAGACATTATGAATCTCATTTATTTAAAAACAGAAATCAGTTATTTAATCTGGTTAACTTTATGAGCAATTCATTTAATCAGGGAATTGAAAAATCAAAAATCTTTGAAAAATTGAAAAAGTTGGGTTGGGATAATGAACAATTAAATTATGCATGGAATAAACTCATGAGCAAGAGGACTGGTATGTGGGAGATTCCTTTATTTAAATGGATTGAAAAAAGGCAGGTTCAAAGAGAGATTAAAAAAAGGAAAAATTTGTCTGTTAACAGGCAGATTCCTAAATTTAATAAAAGATTTTAATAAAACACACAAATATTAATAAACGCAAACTTTCTTTTTAGAAACACAAGAAAATCAAAAAGATTTTCTGTGCCAAGAAAACTGTAAAAGTTTTCTATGGAAAGACAAGTTTGAACAAAGAAAACAAACTTTCTTTTTAGAAAAAAGACAAGTTTGAACAAAGAAAAACTAGGTTAGGAGATTATAAAAAATGACAATAAGAATATTTAGAAATTTTACAAAAAGAATGTTTGCTCTTTTTTTTAGAAGAAAGAAAGAGGTTAGTCTTGGCTTTTATGGACCTCCAAACGCAGGAAAAACAACTCTTGCGAATAAAATCTGCAAGGACTGGACAGGTGAAGAAATTGGAAAAGTAAGCAAAATTCCTCATGAAACAAGAACAGTCCAATTTAAAGAAGAGGTTGAAATTAAATACAAAGAAAAAAATTTAAAATTTAAACTTGTGGATACTCCTGGGATTGCAACTAAAATTGATTATGAAGATTTTGTAAAAGCTAAGATGAAAAAAAAGGCAGCTCAGAAAAGGGCAAAAGAAGCGACAAAAGGTGTTATTGAAGCAATTAAATGGCTTGATGATATGGACGCTGTTGTGGTTGTTCTTGATTCTACTAAAAATCCTTATTCGCAGGTGAATATAACTATTGTCGGGAACTTGATTGCAAAAAAAATTCCAGTTTTAATTGTTGCTAATAAAATAGATTTAAAAAAATCTGATGTGGAAAAGGTTGAGGCAGCATTTCCAGAATATGAGGTAATTGGGATTTCAGCTAAAAAGGGCAAGAATATAGATGAGTTTTATGAATCTGTGTTTAAGCTGGCTAAGAAGGTATAAACATTTAAAAATATAAATATATTATATAACATATATAATGAAAGAGAGGTATTGAAAAATCAATAGCTTATTAAAATATTAGCTACACAATAGAAGAACTTAAGCTACTCATAACAAACATCTATTTTAAAGAGATATTAAAACAAAAAAATTTAACATGGTAAAGAAAAAAGAAAAAGGATTGACATTGCATTTTGTTCCTTTTAGTGAAATAGCAAAATTAGACAGTTTTGAAAGAATTAAAAAATTATTAAAGATAATTCTCAGCAACAAAATTGTAATTTTGCAGGGAAAACTTGAACCAGAGGAAGAGACTCGGTTGATTGAAGACACGATGATTATGGTTGGGAATATTAAAAGTTTTAAAGGGGTTGAGTTGGCTGTGATTGAACAGGGGAAGAATCTAGGAGTTTTTCAGAAATTTAAATTTGGCTTAGCAAAAGCATTGACAGGACAATATAATGCCCTTACTATTATAGGGCCTGCAACAATTGTTAAAGAAATGAAGAAGAATCCAAAGAAGTTGGAAGTAATGATGCGGTAGTTCTATGCTTGGTGGGGGCATGCCACCATCTTGGCACCAAGGTGGGACTGATAATTCTGAGATAAAAATAGAAATATTTATAAAGTAAGAAATTCTTACTATGTTATGGAAATAACAAAAATGAGTAGCAAAGGGCAAATAGTTCTTCCTAGAGAAATTAGAGAAGAATTAAATTTAAATGAAGGAACTATTTTAGCTACAATTAAAAAAGATAATTTAGTTGTTCTTAAAAAAATAGATAATCCTATCTTAAAACAAGACATTGAAACTTTAAGATTAGTAGAAGAAGCATGGGATGATATAGATAAGGGGAAATTCAAAAAAATGAAAAGTGAAGATTTCCTTAACGAAATTAAAAAATGGTAGATGTTATCTACACAGATAAATTTGAAAAAGAGGTTAAAAGATTAGATTCTTCAATTAAAATTAAAGTAATCAAACAAGTAAAAAAGATTATTCAGAGTCCAAATATTGGAAAGCCATTAAGATATGATTTAAAGGGCGAAAAAACAATTTATGTAAAACCATATCGAGTTATATATTCTTTTGATAAAGATACAATTACTTTTCTAAGAGTAGAGCATAGGAAGAGTGTTTATTAAGAAACCACTAACCACAAGAAAAATAATCAATGTAAAAGGGAAAATACATCATAATGAAAGTAGGCAGGCTTGGAGTAATATTAAGCTTAAAAGAGAATTAATTAATGAATTTCCTCAGCTTAAAGAAAAGCGAGCAAATTTCTTTTATGAGCTTATGTTTTGCAGAACTCAAGAGGATTTGGATAAAGCTCTAAAAGAATTAAGTAATAGAGAAGATGTTGTGCCTATGTTGATGTTTTTGTATAAAGAAAATTAAAAAAAACTTATCAATTATAATCTTTCTCCAGGATGTAATTCGCTTGGATATTTAAAAATTTTGTCAAATAAAACTCTTTGTTCACTTAAACTTGGAGCAATGGTTTGCATAAAAATAGTAGTATTCTCATACCCCCCCAATATAAATCTCCATCCATCTGCATGAGTAAAAACACCCTTAAACTTTACAACAACTGCTTCAGAACCATCTGGTAGTTTTTCATACCCTTTAACATCCACTTGAAGTATTACATCTCCTTCATTATTAATCACTTCAACTCCCTTATCATCAAAATTTCTATCAAATATTTTGTTGGGATTTACTTGCCATTCATTTGCTTCCAATTTTGTAATAATCCCCCCAGATTTATCACGAATTAATGCAGAGACTTTTAGTTCATTACTATCTATCCATATATCAAGTCCATCAAATATGGAGCTTCCATCATCTTGTCTTTTAAATTCTTTGAAATCTGTTGAAATAAAGCTAAAACCAGGGGATACTTCTATAATAATCCCTGAAATATTTGATTTTAAACCACCTTCAAGCATCCTGCTTGATTTAGAATACTTATCAGATCTAAACTCTTTATATGCTACAAGCCCAAAAGAGGATATTAAAAGAATAATTAATATAAAGGAAATTATCTTTTTTTAAAAACAATTTTTTTATCAAATAATAAAGGTATTTTCTCAAAGAGCACAATTAGAATTGCAATAACTAAAATAATCATATTTATTCCCATAATTCGTTCTAAATTAAGCAAATATAAAAACATTGCCTTTTACTTGAAGCCTTAACCTATCCACTAAATCTCGACAATATTTATAAATCAAAGCGGTCACACACAATCATAATAATAAACAAAGCCAATAAATGCCCACCAAAGTAGACAAAATGTATGCTTGCTCGGTGGGGGCATAAGACATTTGGGTATATTACAACTCGGAAAAACGCAACGTTTAAAATCTATTTTCTCATTTCAACAATATGACAAGAGATCATTTTGTTCCACGATTTATTATTAGGAACTTCATTGATTCTAATGGAAATATTCGATTTTACAACAAGAAAACCAGAGTTGTTTCTAAAGAGGTTCATCACTACAATCAATTACAAAAGTGGGATTTCTATAGTAAAAAGTCTCTATCTGAATTAAAGAACCTTTTCCCAGATATTAGAATAAATCCTATTTTTAATAGCAACCTAAATGATAAGCTAGAAGACGCACTTAATTATTGTTTAGAAAATCCAATGTCTGCAATCGTGACTAAAATTATTGAAAAGTTTAACAAAGGAGCAGAGATAACTTTAAGTGAGAAAGAAAAAATTCTTGTTAAGGAATATATTATTATTCAACACCTAAGAACTTTAAAGTTTAAGATGGTGTCTAAAGTGTTCAATGAAAGATTTTCTATGCCATTGAGGGTAAAAGATCAAATTATTGAAAAAGAGAATAATCGGCAGATAGATATTAAAGCAATAATTAAGCGACGTAGCTCTCACCTTAATCATAAGGGTAGGAGAGAATTAGAAATGAAATGGAGAAAAAAGCTAAAGAAAAATCCCAATTTGGTAAATAAGATAAGACAACAGTTATTCGATGAACTTCTTGATGGTATGGTGAAGAAAGCTGAAGAAGATATAAAAGAGATTCTTATTCATCCCGAAAGACATTCAGCTATGATTATCAACAAAAAACAAAGGGATAGTTTTTTTAAGAAAGTAAAGATTGACAAAAAGGATATAAAGATTGTGGCTAATTTAACAAAAACACCATTTGCTTTAGGAGATACAGGCATAGTTATAATGGCAGACGATCCTGAAGGAAAAACTAACTTAGAAATTTTTTTACCTATTCACCCCAAAATCGTAATTGGACTATCTAAGAACTTGCCAAAAAATACTTTGATAGATGACAACTTTGTAGCTAATTTCAATAGGATTTCTAAGGAAGATTCTTACAAAAATGTTTATTCTACTTCAGAAATGACATTAAATAATTTAAAATGATTTTATTAACTTCCTAATCTCCTTTGTATTCCAATTAATCTTTTTTCCCTGCTTTATTCTATCTTTAATTCTAGTTAGTGTACTCCTATGCTTAACTCCTTTCTTCTTAATAATCTCTTTCACAACTTTTTCAAATTCTTCGTAAGTCCTGTAATAAAGCATTTTATAGGAGAATACTTTTAATCTTTTTTCTTTTAGCTGATAAAATTCATTTAGAAATTCCTTTTTTAATTTTATAAGATTCCATGCTTGATTTCCCTCGCTATATATTATCCTACCTTCTACATCTATAAAATTTCTAGGCGTAAGTGATTTCTTTTCCATTTTATTAAACCACTTTTTCCCAAAGTTAATAAAATATAATTTAATAATTATATAAAACATAGGTTCACAAATTCATCAAAAAATAGAAAGATTTAAAACTGCAAAATTTCTGTTATTTTTAGCCCTTATGGGAATTAGAGTTCTGATGTTATTAAAATGGAAGAAACAACTGAAGGAAAATTAAAACATCTTGAACATATTTGGGAAAAAGGTATTTTTAAGATGTCAGTAGTACATATTGAAGTAAGTACTAGAGAAACAAATCATAGTTCTGCGCAAGAGTTTTATGGGCAGATACCAGAATCAATATTAGGGAAGAATGTACATCTATATCAACAAAGAAAAGGAACAGAGGTAGTTCAAAAATTAACAGTTAAAGATGAAGAAAATGAAGACAAGATATATCAAATAAAAGTTAATCATATATTCTAATTGTTCACAAATTCACTTGTTCTCGAAAACCCAAAAATATATAAAGAAGTGCCTCTTTGGAACTCTAACACAATAAATAAAAAAATAAACCCCCTTAAAGTTCCAAAAAGTATTTCTGTTCGGTGGGGGCATATAGGTATTTTGTTATTTCAGGGAATTTTTTAATAGAAAGATTTAAATATACATTTGTATACAGATGTATATGGAAACAACAATAAGAATAAAGCCAAGAACAAAACAAGAGCTAGATGCATTTAGACAATATAAAAATGAAAGTTATGATGAATTAGTTAGAAAACTAGTTTATCTTGCAAAAATGTGTGAAAAAGAACCTAAACTAAGCCAAAAAACTATACAAGAAATCAAAGAAGCTAGAGAAAGGATTAAAAAAGGAGAATTCTATACAGAAGAAGAAGCTAAAAATATTCTTGGCTTATAAAAAATGTATAAACTTATTTTTGAAAAAAGAGCTCTTAATTTTTTAAATAAACTTGAAAAGCCTATAAAACAAAGAATTTGGAATAAGCTTCAAGAATGTAAAGAAGATCTGTTTAGGTTTATTGAACACTTAGAAGAGATCAAAGGATTTAAATTAAGAGTTGAAGATTATAGAATTGTGATAGATATTGATAATCAAAATGAAATTCTCAGAATCTTGAAAATCGGCCATAGAAAGAATATTTATGATTAAAAAAAGAAATTGTTGATGAGTTTTTAGAGTTAAAAGAAAAGTTACTAAATTTGGAAATAGCGCTAAAGTTAGTTGTCCTAAAGAATATCTTGGGAAAGAAGTGTATTTAGTAATTGTAAAAAAATGATGATAAAAATTTGTGAATTCTGTGGAAAGAAAATTAAGGCGAAAACAAAAGCTAAGAGATTTTGTGATGATTTCTGTCAAAGAAAACATTACTACAGAAGGCCAGAGATAAATAAAAAGATAAGAGAGTATACCCGCGCATATCAACAGACGCCTGCCTTTAAAGAAAGAAATAGAAAACGTTTGAAATTATACAGGCAGACGCCAGAATTTAAAGAAAAAAACAGAGTTTTAGCAGCAACTAAGTACAGAGAAAAAAGAAGACTTTTTTGGGAAAAATATGGAAAAAGACCTGAGATAAGAGCTAGAATTAGAGGGCGAGATAAAGCAAGAAGATTAACTGATAAAAAATTTCTTATTGCAGATAGGCTGCGTCGTTCATTAAATCATGCAATGACTAAATACTCAAAAACAGGTAAGATAATGAGTTCAAAAAAGTATGGTATTGATTGGAAAAAAATAATAGAACATTTAAGACCCTTCCCAGAAAATCTAAAAAGTTTTGAAATCGATCATATAATCCCACTACATTCATTTGATTTAACAGACTTAAAACAACTTAAAAAGGCATTTTCTCCGGAAAATCTTCGATGGTTGACAAGAGAAGAAAATCGGAGAAAGAGTGGAAAAATAGTTTTCAACAAAAACTAATAAAAAATTTATTAAAGAAAAATTTATAAACTTTAGCTTATATATTCTTTTGGAGGATAAAGTGAGTCACCAATGTGTTCATTGCGGTGCAGTATATCCAGATGCTGCTGAAGAAGTATTAAAAGGTTGTAGCTGTGGTTCTCATTTTTTTTATTATATTAAAGAAATACCGAGCTCTGAAATTAAAGAAACTATTGTTGAATTAGAAAAAGCAGACAAGCAACAGATTGAAAAAGACATCAGAGAGATAACTGGATTAGAGGATGAGCCAGAAAAACCTGTGATTCTTGATTTAGAATCTGTAAAAGTAATTAAACCCGGGAAATTTGAGATTGATATTGTCAATCTTTTTAATAAAAAACGCCCCTTAATTTATAAACTTGAAGAAGGAAAGTATATTATTGATTTAGCTGCTTCTTTAAGTAAAGTTAGACAAGAAGATATTGATAGAAAAATTAGAGATCCTGAGGTTAAATAAAATGAATAGGAGAGACTTTTTAAAGATGACTGGATTGGAATTGTCTGTTCTAACTACCCCCATAATACCTATTTCTTCTAAAGAAGATATAAACAAAGAGAATAAATCTAATTTTAAAAAAATAAAGATAGGAAAAGAAGCCTATTTAAAAGTAGAAGATTTAGGGCCTGGGATATTTTCTAATGAAAGACTTTTAGGATATAGGAAAATGAGGGGGATCTTTGATAAATCTAATATTAAAAATGGAAGGTTAAGAGTAACTGTTGATGAAAACAAACCTAAAGGAGAAGATGTAGGAGTAATTGTTCCTGAGTTTTTTGAAGATTATGGATGCCTTGTTTGTGTAAAAAAATCTGATTTAAAATATGCTGTATAAACAGATTTAAATAATATATTTCTATTTTAATTGTATGAACATTCAAACAGTTCTTAAGCAACAAATAAAAGAAATTAAACCAGATAAAGACACTTTAAAGTCCATTCATAAAACTGCAAAAGATTTTTGTGATAATTTAAAAAAGAAATTGAAAAAAAAGAAAATAAAAGCAGATGTTTTTATTGGTGGAAGTTTAGCAAAAAACACATTTGTTAAAAAGAAAAAACAAGATATAGATGTTTTTATTAGATTTGATGAAAAATATAAAGATAATAAGATTTCTAAATTGCTTGGAAAAGTTTTAGTCAGGCGAGCAAAAAAAATTCATGGAAGCAGAGATTATTATCAGATTAATATCCATGGAATTATTTTTGAGATAATCCCTGTTATAAAAATTAAGAAACCTACTGATGCCCAAAACATAACTGATTTAAGTTATTTTCATGTTAATTATATTAATAAAAAAATCAGGGGAAAAAAGAATCTTGCTGATGAAATTTTATTGGCTAAAAATTTTTGCCATGCTCAAAATTGTTATGGGGCTGAAAGTTATATCCGAGGTTTTAGCGGTTATGCTCTTGAATTATTAATTTGTTATTATGGGAGTTTTTTAAAGTTCATAAGATTGATATCTTCTAAAAATAATAGGATAAGTAAAAATAGTTTAAGGTTTGAATTTAATAATAAAATTATCATAGATGCTGAGAAAGAATATAGAAACAAAAAAGAAATTTTAAGAGAATTAAATGAAGCAAAGCTGCAAAGTCCAATAATTTTAATTGACCCCACTTTTAAACAAAGAAATGCTCTCGCCGGGCTCTCTTTAAAAACCTTTGATAAATTTAGACAAAATTGCAGAAAATTTTTGAGAAAACCTTCTGCTTATTTTTTTAAGCAAAAAGATATTTCTGAAGAACTTAATAAAAAGTATGGGAATAAATTGAGGATTATAAATGTTAAAACAAATAAACAGGCAGGGGATATAGCAGGAACAAAGAGCAAGAAATTTTTTGAGTTTTTTATCCGCAGATTGGAAAGAGAATTCAGCTTTAAGATTGCTGAATTTTATTATGATGAAGATAAAAATATTGCATATTTTTATTTTGTTTTAAATAAAAAGAAAGATGAAGTAATTAAAGGCCCTCCTGTAATTAATGCCCATAATCTGCGCAGATTTAAAAAAGCACATGCAAAAGCTTTTATTAAAAATCATTTCGCTTATGTTAAGATTAAGCATAATTTAAATTTGAATAAGTTTGTCAAAGATTTTAAAAGAAAAGATAAAAAGATTATAAAACAAATGTGTGTAAAGAAAGTTGAGTTAGTTAAATGATGCTGCAATATTTGCTGCTTTTTTTTCTAAATCAAGAACTTTTTGGCGATAATCCCTCCTAACTTCATCTGCTCTTGGGCCATTTAAACCTGCATTATCCATTATTTTCCAAATTCTATAATCAATCTTTCTTATTTTTATTTCTTTAGAAATAAGACTGTATCTTTTATAATTATTCTGAAAAAAATTCTTTGCATAGTTCATTAATCTGTCTAATCTTTTTTTAGCAGGAGCATACATTTGCTCTATAACTTTTTGTTGTTCTACTCTTTTTTTGTTTCTTTTTATTTGGTTTGATGGGTTTATATAATCATTAGTTGGGTATGTATAATCCCAATCTAAAATTTCTGGATTTTTTAAGATATTTAATATTTCCGGGTTTTTGTTTATTGTTTGTTGAAATATCATTTTAAAATATTTTTAAAATTATTTAATTAAATGTTCTTAATTTTTATTTAATAGCTTCTTCAAACATAAATGCTAATGCAGACGTGAAAAAAGGAGTGTTAAGCCAAACAGCTAATTCTTCTTCAGGGGTATTTGAATTTGATATCATAAATAATACCTGTTCATTGTCTGCAATGTAAAATTTAGCGTCAATGTTTATTTGTTTTGCTTTTATTTTATATTTGGAGTTTATTCTTTTTATTTCTTTCTCTTGCCCTGAAAGGGCTATTTTTATTTTGACGTCTGCTTTTTTTAGTTTGTCAAATATTTGCAAGAAAAATCTTGATTTGTTTTTTAGTTCTTCTGCTGATGTACAGATCATCACCTGTTTTTTAGCATTTTCCAATACTTCTTTTAAATGATTGTAAATTGTATTCTTTCCCTTTATTGCTCCTGAGACATCCTCATGCCTGACTGGCTTGATTCCTACTGTGTAAAGTTGCTGTAATTCTAAAAATTCTGGTGTATCTTTTAATTTTGAAAGAGTTTTGAGTTTTTCGTCTGCATTTTTTAATGCATTTGATTTTAATTTTTCAATGATTATATTTGGCTTTACTGCAATGTATTTTACTGGTTTTCCTAATTTTATTATTGCAAATCCTCTTTTTTCCAGTGATTCAAGAACATCATATGTTCTGCTTCTTGGAACTTCAGAAATCTCAGCAATTTCTCCTGCTGACGCAACTCCTTTTCCAAGCAGGGCTAACCAAACTTTAGTTTCATAAATATTAAGACTAAAATATTCTTTGATTTGTTTTATAAGTTGGAGTTGGATTATCATTTTGTATTTACCTTCCCATTATAAAAAATAGAGTTAAGTTTACCATGCAATTCTTTATTAATAGAAGGAGATTTAAAAATAGAATTTACAGATTTACTAAAAAAGGCAGTTCTTTCAGCATTATCTTGTCTATCAGGCATAATTTTATCTAATTCTAAAATATTATCTACAACAGCAATATAATGCCCTAAAGCAGGCTGAACTTTTCCATTAATAGTAGTTGATAATCTATTTGCTTCTTCCTTTAATCCAGCTTCTACAAATGCATTATATACTTGGTTCATCATTTTATTATTCAACCTCTAAAAATCACCTATCACCAGAATCACCTAAAAATCATACTCAAAAACAGTTTATAAATGTTTTGTTTGTTATCACTCTTTAATTGTTACAAATAGCAAAGTTTATAAGGTTAAGATATTGGAAATTTATATGAAAACTATTAATGGAAACTATAAAAAATATAAATTAAATAATGGATTAGTTGTAGCTTTGCAAAATACTCCTACGCAGACGATTTTTGGACAATTAACAGTTGATTATGGAACAGTTCATGAAGAAAAAGGACAAGAAGGATTAGCACATTTTTTAGAACATGTTTTATTTAAGGGGGAAAATAAATATAATATTAAAGAGTCTAATAAAATTAAAAGCAGATTAGGATATTTTAATGCATTTACAAGTATTAATCAAACTTATTTTCCAGGAGAAATGCTTTCTGAATATTTAGAATCTTATTTAGATATTGTTTCTTCAATTTTATCTCATCCAAAGTTTGATAAACTTACAATAGAACAAGAAAGACAAAGAATCTTAAGAGAGATGTCAGATGAAAAAGGGGACCCAATTTATAAAGATAAAAGATTAATTTTAGAAAAAACTTATGGAAAAAATCATCCAACATCATTAAAGGTATCTGGAAAAGAAGAAGTTGTAAAAAAAATTGAGAAAAAAGATTTGAAAAATTTTCATTCAAAAGGATATGGTGCAAAAAATATGCAGCTTGTTCTAGCAGGAGGATTGCCAGATAATACTGAAAAACTTATAGAAAAATATTTTAGGGGTATAAAATCTGGAAAAAATACAAAATTTAATTTTCCATTAATGAATTCATTAGATAAAAAAATTTTAATACATTCTTATGCTCCTGATTTATGCAATCAAAAAAATCCTGATGAAAGTAATTCTTATATTAATTTAGGAATTATTGTTCCTCCTGATAATCATAAAGATTCTATTGCTCTTGGTATGCTTTCTTATATCTTGGGTGGGGGTGCTGATTCAAGATTATTTAAAAAAATTAGCCAAGAAAAAGGGCTTGCATATAAAATAAATTCAAGTTATGGTGGAGATTTTAATCGGGGGATTATTGAAATAGATGGAAATGTTTATTCAAAAAATCAAGATAAAGCAATAGAATTAATTTTTAAAGAATTTGAAAAACTACAAAAAAATCCAATTGATAATAATGAATTAGAAATTAAAAAAAGGGTTACAAAATATGGTTTAACTAAACTATTTGAAACAAATGAAGGGCATAAAAAAGCAATTAGGGTAAAGTTAGAAGATGGAATTACTACTCCTAAATTTATTCTTTCAGAAACAGAAAAACTTACTTCTAAAAAAATTCAAGAGGTTGCAATTAAATATCTTCCTAAAAGCAGGGAAGATAATGGATATGCTTTATTAATAAGAGACCCTTTGAAAAAATGAAAACTGAAAAAATAATTAAGATAAGCATTATATTTTTATTAGGTTTTCTTAGTGCAAACCTCATCGGAGCATATCTTGTTTATGGGTTTGAAGTTCCATTTTCATTTAATAGTTTTAGTTTTATTGAAAACAAATCTGCTCCTTTTAATTTTATTAATGAAAATCAGATACAGATTTTTCCAAATAAAATTGTGATTGATGTTAATGGTGCAAGTATCAGCAGATATGCGCCGACAGGAAGTATGAAGCCTGTTTTAGATAAAGGAAGCAATGGAATAAGAATTGTTCCAAAATCAGAAGAGGATATTCATATTGGGGATATAATCAGTTTTAAACAAAACGATTTTTTAATTGTCCATAGAGTAGTTGAAATTGGTACAGATAGTGAAGGAACTTATTTTGTAACAAAAGGAGATAATAATTCTGTTGCAGACGGGAAAATAAGATTTAAAGATATTAAGTTTATTACAATTGGTGTGATTTGGTAAATGATAAAAAAATTTGAAATTGATCTCTCGGAGATCAGTGGTTATATTGATGGAGAAGAAGACAAAATCATTCAGGGACAATTAAAAAAACAAAGATTGTATAATAAAAATTGTTTATATTCTGTTTTTAATGGCAGAAGAGAAAACCAAATTTTAAGAACAGGAAACTATAGGAAGGGAAACTTAAATTCTATATTTGCATTTATAAAAAATGATTTTGTTTGGGAAACAGATATTGGAATTAATAACGACATAAAAAATCTTTCTAACCAATATATTGAATCTCCTGCGATAGCAATATATAATAAAACTAAATTCTATCAAGGAAGCGGAGATTATAAGTATGAATATTTTTTTAAAAATCCTAATAAAAAATTAGAAGCTTTATTAGGAATTGCTTTTCTTAATTTTAAAAAACTAGCCAATTAAAAATCATTCCTAAATACATTGCAATTGTTAAAAAAGGCATTGCAGGATAAAATTTTCCTTTTCTTGCGAGAACAAATAACCCTAAAAGCCCAATTGTTGCTGATGCTGTGATTATCAATGCTGGAATTAATCCCATTGTCTTGTAAAAAATTCCTGCTGTTATTATCGGAAAAATAATATCGCCTCCTCCAAGAATTGCAAGATTTATTTTTATTTTTGCTTTTGTGAATGCTTTTTCTTTTACTTTTTTTGATTTATTTTTGTATTTTTGTTTTAAAAATTTTATTTTTTGTTTTGCTTTTTTTCCTACATAAGGAACAAAAAATCCTGTAAAGAATTTTAATTTATTAATTTGATATTTTGCCATTTTTTGCATGAACTCTGAGTGCCAAACAGCCCAGATGTCATAAAGGGAAATTGCTAAAAGCAAAATTATTATTCCTAAAACCGTCTTTGACCCCATTAAATTAATTAAGAATAAAACAAAAACTATCCCTATCCCTGGGTAGATTAATAATTCAGTAATATTATGAATTAAAAGTTTCCTTTTGAAAATCTTAAAATATGCCAAAGGGGCGGAGATTACAATAGCTATTAAGGAAGATTTTATATTAAATATTTTAAATATAATAATGTAAAGTGCTATAGCAATCGCCAGGATAGTCACTACAAAAAACCAAATTCTTATGAACTTTTCTGCTTTTATTTTTGTTAATATAAAAAATAAAAATATGGCAAAAGAAAAAGCTATCAACATAGAAGTTAGTCCTGAAGAAAGAGATTGTTTTTCAGGGACTGGTGGGTCCATATTATAGGGCAATTTTAAATTGGATTCCTCGTAAGCATTGATAACCCATAATCCAATTAACTGAGTTACCAAAAACATTATAATCAATATTGCTGTTATCTTTGTGTTGTGTTTCATTGGCTCTTTTATTTTATTTATTTTAATATCTTACCAAAACTTTACGCTTTAGAGAAGAGTTTTTTAAGTTTTTTGTTTTTCTTCTTTGAATTATTTAATATTAAGAATAAAAGGTTTTTAAATCATTTCAATTCAACAATCTAAATTCTATCTATTATTTATTTGCTGATTTAGATTATCTCAACCTTATCGTCTTAAAATATTTTTGGGGGTATTACTCTGCAGAAACTAAATTTTTAACACTTATATTTGAAAGAAAATCTTTTGCTATTCTCTTGCTTGCATTTATAATTTCTATTCCTAAAATATTTCCATCTTTATCCAAATCTATTATTGTATCTTTGTCTATTTTTTTATTTGAAGCAAATTCTCCTTCACTAAATTCAATATAAAGTGCATCTGCTTCTTTATCAAATGTTATTTTCATTTTATATCCAATATAATGTGATTATCTTTATATATTTATTCTTTTTGTATACTATTTCTATTTTGCCTCTTTCTATATCTTTTTGAATATAATATTTGCCTTCTTCTTTTTTTATTTTATTTGGATTGTTTATTGCTTCAATCACTTCTTTTTCTTTTATTTTTCGTTTTTTAAGTCTGTCTTTTGCATGTATTGTAAACTCTATGCCCATTTTACTTTTTTCTGTTTTATTTTGTTTCTTTTTAATATCCCTACAAATTTAAAGTTTTGTTATGAGTAGCTTAAGTTTGATTTTGTGTAGTTAATTTACCCCCTGCATTTCTTTATTCTTGATAAGATATTAACATTAGTAAAGATAAGTTTTTAAAGGTGTTAAATAAAAATATAAATTTTTATAAACCCATATTAATCTTTTTATTTATGATAGATGTTGGATTTGGAACAGGAAGTTTATATAAACAAAATATGCCTTTAGATGAGATATTAGATTTTTACAAGGATATTGGTTCAACTGCAGTTGAAATAAGTTTAGGTTCAATTGAAGAGTTTAAAAAATTTCAACTTACTGAAAAATTAGTGGAAAAAATTAATAATTTTAATTTTGTATCTTTGCATTCCCTTTTTAGAGATATTAAATATGGCCCAAATAACAAAACAAAAAAGATTATTGAAAAACTAAATTACATTAATAAAAATATTCCAATTAAAGGAATTGTGATTCATCCAGATATTGTTGAAGATTTTTCTATTTTAGCTGATTCTGGTTTACCTTTTTTAATTGAGAACATGGATATGGAAAAAAATAGTGGCAAATTTGATTGGGAATTTGAAACCTATAAACAATTTGATTTGGGATATGTTTTGGATATTGAACATGCTTATGGAAATGATAAAACTATGAATTTAGCTGATAAACTTCTTGAAATAATGGGTTCAAAATTAAGTCATTTACATGTTAGTGGAAAAAAAGATGGTAAAAATCACACACTATGTCATTTATCTGAAAACAAACTGTATATAAAGGAAGTATTAAAAAAATGTCAAGTATCAAGAATCTCAGAAGGGATTTTATCTTCTTTAAATTATGATTTAGCTTCAAAAGAATTAAAATATATTAAGCAATTTTGAGTTAAAATCATCTCAACCGAATTGTCTCTAAATTTTTTGGGACATTTGTTTCTATATGTTGTAATTTGTATATTGAAGATGCTAAGTCAAGACATTTGCTTTGTTCTCCGTGATTGATTATAATTTTATTTGCTCGTGGCTGACATCGATTTACAAATTCTAAAAGTTCATTTCTTCCTGAATGAGCAGTTAGCCCTGTTATTGAAACAACATCCATATTAATTTGTATTATCTCTTCTTTTCCTTCTATATTCATTTTAATCTGCTTGATCCCTTCCTGAACCTGTCTGCCTAAAGAGCCGATTCCCTGATAACAAACAAAACAAATTTTATCATTTTTATTTAAAGCAAAATGTTTGAAGTATTCAACAGAAGCTCCTCCAACTAACATACCTGAAGTTGCTAATATGACACAGGGGCCTCCTTCAATAACTTTTTTTCTTTCAGATTGAGAACCTACTCTTTTAAAAATAGATGAAACAAAGGGATTGTTGTCTCTAAAAATTTCGCTTTTGATATTAGAGTTTAAAAAATCAGGGTAAGCAGTATGAATTCCATTAATATCCCAAATCATGCCGTCAATATAAATTGGAATTTTTGGAAGTTTGTTTTGTTTCATTGCTTCTTCTAATATTAACATTGTTTCCTGTGCTCTTCCCAACCCTAATTCTGGGATTAAAACTTTTCCTTTTTTCTCAATTGTTTGTTTGATTGTCTGAATAATTTCTTCTTCTGATTCTTTTCTTGAAGGGAGAACATCAGCTCTGCTTCCATAAGTTGATTCTATTATCATTGTTTCTAATCTTGGGAAATTTGAAATTGCTCTATCTAATAATCTTGTTCTTGCAAATTTTGTATCTCCTGTGTAAAGCAGATTATGGGCCCCATTTCCAATATTAATATGAATCATTGAGCTTCCTAAAGCATGTCCTGCATTGTAAAAAGTAATTCTTATATCTGGCGCTATGTCTGTAACCTCGTTATAGTCCAAGCAGATTGTATGTTTCACCATTTCTTTTACATCAATTGAAGAGAATAAAGGTGCTGTTGCCTGTTTGTATGCTACTCCTATAAAATCCAGAGCTAATAATGCTGAAATGTCTCTTGTTGGTGGAGTCATGTAAACCGGACCCTTGTAACCCATTTTAAATAAATAAGGAATTAATCCTGAGTGGTCTAAGTGGGCGTGTGTTAGGATAATTGCATCTAACTCATTTATTTTAAATTCATTTACATTAAGATATGGAAACCTGTCTTTCCCTTTTGCTGCAACATTAACACCACAGTCCAAAAGGATTTTTGATTGTTGAGTTTGCAGGAGAATACAGCTTCTGCCTACCTGTCTTGCTCCTCCTAAAAAAGTTACTCTTATCCATCCTTCTATTTTTTCTGGATTCCATTCATTGTAAATTTTTTTTCCAACAGAATTTAAGAATTTTTTTCTTGCATTATTATTTTGATATAAAACTTCGCGAATATTTTCTGTGATTTTACTTTTTATTGCAGGGCTTCTCTGAATTTGAGGGATCCAAAAACTTTTGTTCTTGATTTCTTTTAGGATAAGTCCTGCTTTTCCAATAACCAAACCCGGGCGTTTAGATTCTATTACAACTATGCTCCTCTGAGGGTCAAATAGAATATTTGTCAGTCCTGCGTCTTCTGGAATTGTCTCTTTAATTATTTTCTTTACCTCTTCTTGCTCTTTTAATAATTTAGAATCTGCTCTCAGTTCAATTCTTTTTTTAAATTTATTAACAAGTTCTTTTATTGCTCCGTTATTATCTTTAAAAAAATCCAGGTCATTTGTGTAAAGAACTATGTTTGCCCCTTCAAAGTTTGCACTGGTTATGATTTTTGGCAGTTCTTTTTGAATGTCTTTTAGAATGTCTGGCATGTTTTAATCTCCTTGTTTATTTTTTGTTTGTTTAACTGATAATGTTTATTTTATTTTTATCTATAATTTATAAAATATTACGTTTTGAAGATGAGTTGTTCACACTTAAGTATTTTAGTTCTTAACTTAATCATCTTATCTTTTTAACTAATATCCTTATAAAATTAGTTAGATATTATTCTAAGATTTATTTTCCACTTTTATTTTATTAATAATTAGTTTAAGCAGTTATTTTCTGTCTTTGTATTCTGATGTAATTTCCTGTTCAATTACCTGTTTGATGCCGTCTTTAGTTATTGTAAAAACATCAATTCCATAACCGCTTCCAACATCTCTTTGTGTTGATGATTTTAATGCTTCTATTGCTAATTCAACTCCTTCTTTTATTGTTAAATCCTTTTTGTATTGTCTTTCTAATAATCCTAAAATATACGGCATTCCAGAACCGAAATTAGCGTCGTAATCCTCTACCTGATAAACTCCCCCTGCAGGTTCTATTGAATAAAGTTCTGATGTTCCATCCTCATTAAATCCTGCTATTAATGTTCCAACAATATTCGGAATCGTAGAAGGATTTCTTATATTTTTATAAGTAATCATTGCGACTAAATTTGCTGCTTCTTTTACTGTTGGACGTTTTTTAGATTTTAATTCTTTTAATCTTAATTCTGCATTTATTAATTTGGTGAGCATTAATGCATCTGCTACTCCTCCTGTCCAAGAAACAACAAGATAATCATTAATTTGATTTGCTTTTTTGAAATTTTTTTGCATTACTATTGTTCCTCCACCAGTAACCTGCCTGTCTGCAGCCATTATAACTCCCTCTTTGCAAACAATTCCCATTACAGTTGTGCCTGTTTTTAGAATATTATTTTTTAATTCATTATCCATTTTAAACTTAGAATATACTTAATCTCCTAGAATCTATGATATTTTATTGATGTTGGGGTTTATAAAGTTTTTGGGGGGTTAATTTTGTGTGTGGAGTCTTAGAAGATAATTGCTTTTTACACAGGATTTTCATAATTATAAACAAAGTAAGCTCCAATAAACATTCCAATGGCTAATACCCAAAAAACAAAATTATAACTTGCAAAAAGAGGATTTTCATTATATCTATAGCCGTTCCATATGATTCCTAAAGTGCTTAATTCCCCTCCGACCAACCATAAAAAATTCCATATCGTCTTCTCATCCAGACCTTTAATTTATCAAAATTTTTGTTTAATTGTTTATACTCCTCATCTGTCCTTTCATTTCTTTTTTTCATTTTATTCTTTTTACAAAATTCTAAAAATTTCTGATTTTATTTTCTCAAATGTTTTATTATTAATCATCCCTATTTTCATTCTTACTAAATTCTGGCGGATTGTAAAGATTTTATCAATTCTTATTCTGCTTGGTTTTAAAAGATTTCCAAAACTTAAATCTTCTTTGGTTATTAAAACAGAATAGGAAACTTCCTTAATTACAGAAGTTAAAGGAAGCATTATACAATCTTCTGATTTTTTATTAAAATTATTATTTGAAATGATTATTGCAGGTCTTACTTTAACTCCTTTTTGGTCTGAAAAGGGATAAGGAAGTAAAACAATTTCTTTTTGTTGAAAATTCATTTTAATTTTTTAAATAAGTGCTCCAAATTTCATCCTCTTTATTATCCCAGACATCTTTTAGTGATTTTTCACTAAAACTTATAATATCTTTAAAATCGTCTTTCATTTGATTAGATATTTTTTGAGATTTTTCTAATAAAATTTTTCCTTTTGTCTGAATTATTATTAATTCATCTCCTCTATTTATGCCTGCTTTTTCTCGAATAATCTGAGGGATAGCTATTTGACCTTTGTCAGATACTTTTATTGTTTTTATATTTAAATTAGATTCCATAATAGAGTAAGAATATTCTTACTTATAAACTTTTCTACATCTTATTCTTCGACATTTGTAATCCCTGCTTCTTTTTTAAATCTTATTATGTTATCTACAAAACTTTCTATTTTAGGTTCATGGCTTACAATTATTAATTGTTCTGTTTTTAACTGGGAGAGGACATCTCTCATTTTGTCTAACTGCTGGCTTGAGAATCCGTCTGTTGGTTCGTCTAAAATCACAAGATTTTTTGTTTTAATTTTACTAAGCAGCGAGTTTATAACTTGATTAAGAGCAAGGCGATATGCCAAAGCAATTGCTGTTCTTTCCCCTCCTGAAAGAAAGCTGTAATCTAATTCATAATCCTGCTGATTTACAATAGGAGAAAAATTTTCATCCAGTGTTGCTGAAAGTTCGTCAGAAACCAAAATTGCAAACCATTTTGAAAATAATTTAGAAAACTCTTCTTTTAAGGCTAACATAACTTGTTTTTCAGTGAATAAAACAAGCTCTAAAAATTTTTCTGAAATCCAATATTCTATTTCTTTTATTTTTTCTGTTTCCTGCCTGATTTTTTCTTTTTGTTTTATTTGTTTTTCTTTTTCTTTAATCTCCTGCTCTGAAAACTGAATTTCCTTGTTTATCTCTGCTTTTTTTATTGCAGATTTATTTTCTTTTTGTTTTGCCTCCTGCAGTTCTTTGCTTCTCTGACTATAAATTTCGTCATATTTTAAATATTCCTGTATTGATTTCTCAAGTTCTATCGTGTGTTTTTCAAGTATTTCTAAATCTTTTTTTATTGCCTGTTTTTGAGATTCAATTTCAAAAACTTTCTGTTGTTTTTCTTTAAGATTTTCCAGTTTTATTTTCAATAATTCTAATTCTGATTTTTGTTTTTTAAATTCCTCTAAAGCTTTTTTAACTTCTTCAATTTGCTTATCTGATTCATTTTTTCTTTTTGATAATTCATTAATTATTTTTTGGATTTCCTGGAGTTCATTATCTGCTTTTGCGAAAATATTTTGTTTGTATTGTTCTGAAACTTCCTGCAGGCAGGTTGGGCATTTTTGCATCGAAGAGATTTTATTTTTTAATCCCTGTGTTTCTTTTATTTTAGATTCTTTTGAATTTATCTCACTTATGATTTGGATGTATTCTTTTTGAAGTTCACTATATTTATTTTCCTGAAACTGAATTCTTTGGTTTAACGAATTAAATTCCTGCTCATTAAAAGAAATTTTTTTAATTTCCTGTATTTGGATTGTCAAGTTTTTTATATCATTGTTTAAACTAATAACCTGCTGATTTTTTTCCTGAATCAAAATTTGAGATTTGGATTTTTCATTTTCAAATTTTTTCTTTTCATTTATTTTTTCCTCTATTTCCTGCAATAATTTTTCTTTTTCAGAAGTTATTTTGATTGCCCTTTCATAATTTTCTGCTGATTGTTTTTGTTTTTGTTTTAAAATAATAAGATTTTCCTGTTTTTGCTTTAATCTTTCTTTATTTTCATCTAAATCAAATAATATCCCCTGATTAATTCTGGTTTTTTCACGAAGTTTGGAAGTTAAAAGAACTGCATTTTCCTGTATTTTTTTGTATTTATCAATTCCAAAAACATGTCTAAGAGTATTTAATCTTGTGTCTTTTGACTCTAAAATAATCTGCTTCATTTCCTCCTGAGGGGTATAAACTGTAAATTTGTAGAGAAGATTCGTTTTTTTAGCAAATTCCCGAGGGTATTGCAATAATTTTAAAATCTTGTTTTTTACTTCTGTTATGCTCCCCTGATATTTTTCATTGTCTGTTGTTATTGATGCAAAATCCTGAGAGATTGTTTTTGTTTTTTTCAAAGTTCTTTCTATAATTATATTCTGCCCTTGTATTTCAAACTCAAGAATAACTTTTGCATTATTTTTTCCATTTCTTAATAAAGAACTAGCTTTTTGCGACGGCTGAAGCCCGAATAATGCAAATTCTATTGCAAGCAGAATGGTTGTTTTTCCAACTCCAATATCCCCTGAAAGAAGCGTTGAACCTTTTGGAAAATTAATTTCCTGTTTTTCATAACTTCTTATGTTTTCTATCTGCAGTTTTTTTAAAATCATTTTTATTTATTAATATCCTATAAATTTTTTAGCTGTGTTGATGAGTTTCTTCTTTTTTAATTTCCTATTCTTTGTAATTCATATTTTGATGGATATTAGTTTATCTATTATTTTCATAATTTAATTCTCAATAATTTACTCAAACCTGAAAATAATCTTTGTTCAAAAATCGTGTTTTTTTCACCTTCTTGTTTTTCTATTGTCAGTGATTTAATAAGTTCTGGGATTAACCTGTTAAAATTTGAAGGATTTTCTTTTTTATAATTTTGAATTAAAGTTTCTTCAACTTTTTCCATTTCACTTTCCTGCAGGTTCATCTGAAATTCCTGCTGTTCAACTTCAAGTTTTGCTGTGTTTTTTAGAAAACTGTAAATTTGTTGTTTTTTTAAAAAATCCTGAATTTCCTGAAATTTAATATCAGAAGGCTTGCCTTTTTTTAGGGTTCCTGAAATTCTTAATAAGATTATTTTATCTTTCAAATCTCTTTTTTCAAGTTCAGAAATAATTTTCTGTGTTCCGATTAATGAATTTTCTAATTCTATATTTATTAATTCAATTTCTTTTAATTTGATTTCTTTTTTTGTGATTTTTGTATAACCTTCAATATCAATTATGTAAAAACTGCCGTGGTTTAATTCTTCAAATTCCTTGAAATTATTTGGGAACAACGGACCTGAATAGACTGCTGGTTTTTCGTTTATTTCTTTTTCAAAGTTTATGTGGATATGCCCTAAAGCGTAATAATCTGCTTTTGGCAGTTCTTTTAAATCAATAGAATCTATTGGAAGATTTTTTGCGACTTCTTTTATTGTTGTGTGAAGCATTAAAATTCTAAAATTGTTTTCATAAGGTTCGTTGATTTGAATTTTTTTTAAATCTGGCACTTCTAAACCTGATTTTCTTCCAGGATAGCCATAGATATAATAAGATTTGTGGATTATTGGTTTTAAGATAATTTTATCTTCTTGCTTGTTAAATTTGCAGATTTCACAAAAACCTGCTTTTTCCAAAACATCTAAAAAACTTTTTCCTGAAACAGAATAATCGTGGCTTCCTGCGATGACATAAGATTTTATTCCTGCGTCTTTTATTTTTTTAAATTGCGCGAAAGTTTCTTTTAATATTTCTATTGAAGGAAATGCTGAATCAAATAAATCCCCTGCGAAAAGCATGAATTCAACTTGTTCTTCAATACAGGAATCTACAGCTATCTTAAAAGATTCTAAATTAAGCTGTTGTAATTCCGGCTGTCTCCAGCCACCTAAATGGCAGTCTGATAAATGCGCAAATTTCATTTTCTTTTTTTATTTTATATCTATTAATTTTTATTATAGGGCGCTTTGCATATCAGAGCATAGCGAAGTTATTATTAGATTATTGATTATAGAAGAAATATTAATCTTATAAGGATAATTGTGATTAAAAATAGGTATTATCAAAAGAATTCATAAACATAAATTTCCTCAAAAGGAATCTTCTGGGATAAAAGTTTTTTATATTTATAACCTAATTTTTTTGCCTGATTGAGGATTATTTTTGGTTTGCTCAGCGATGAGAAAAGCAGTAGAATTGTTCCTTTTTTTGTCAGATGAGTTTTGGCTTGGTCTAAAAATTTAATAATAATTTCATAACCTTTTTTTCCTGCTGTTGTTGCAAGCTGGGAATCTTTTGGTTCTCTCTTGTCTTCTGGCAGATATGGAGGATTGAAGATTATTAAATTAAACTGCTTTTTTATTTTTGAAAATAAATCTGATTTTATTGCGTTAAATCCAAGGTGTTTTAAATTTTTGACTGCATTAAGATTTATATCTGTTGTTAAGATATTTTTAAATCCTAACTTCCTGCAGATTTGCGCCTGAATTCCAGAACCAGAACCAATATCTAAAATTAACAAGGATTTGTTCTTATTTTTAAGAAAATTTTTTAATGTTTCTGAAAAGAGATAAGAATCTTCTGCCGGCTGATAAATTTTTATCAGACGAACCATGCTAAAATCTTGTCTTTAAAAAGAATTATTATAATTAATATTCCTATTAAAATTAATAATAAAATAAGCAAGATAATTTCTTTTAGATGGCTTTGTTTTTTTGGCTGAATTTTTTTTAATTCATTATTAAAAGTTCCTGCTTTGAGTTCTGCTGGTTTTTCTTGCTGGATTAATTTAGGAGATTTTTGCTCTTTAATACTCTTTTTTTTCCAAAAAGCAAGTTTAGAGAAAAAATTTTTCTTTTTATTTGGAAAAATGGTTTTTTTCTCAGGCATTGTCAATTGTTCACCTGTTTTAGATTGCTGCAGATTTAATGCTCCTCTGCTGATGAAATTAGATGCTTCCAAAACTTCCTTTTGATTATAACCTGAATTAATCATAATCTGTATTGCTGTCTGCAAATTTTCTCCATGTTCAATTGCATTTCTCAATCCAGTAAGTATTTCTTCATTTGACATTTTTTATTTTATATCACTTCATTAAATAAAAAGAATTAATTATTTAAATGTTTTTAAGAAGAAGGTGCTGTCAGAATTACAGCTATATTATTCTTTCTTCTCAATCTTTTTATTTATTTCTTCTATAATTCTTTTTTTAGTTTTTATTTCTTTTTCTCAGTATTCTAAGGGGGTATTTTTGGTTCCTTTTTTCTTTTTTTCTTCATACTCTTTTGTATCTCTTAATAATCCATCTCTCCTTTTCAAAAGCTGTTTTCTTTGTTTTTTATTAATTTTATTCTTAAGCCTACCTTTAATAATACTTGTAAGCTCCAAAATTGAACTTAACACACTTTTAACAAAATTCCTTAAACTTAGGGAATTAAGGGTTTGAAATTATTAAATTTTAAAAACGTTTGAAAAAATATGACTTAATTTTTTTAAAACCTCAATCTTTGCCCATTATTTATCAAATGAACATTTTTTTTATCTTTATATCCTAATTCCTGTGCAAGTTCAATCATTGGGGCTATTTTTTTGTGTTCTCCGTGGGCAGGGATAATATGTTCTGGATTAATCATATTAATGAAATCTCTTAAATCCTCTCTTCCTGCATGCCCTGAAACATGAATGTTATTAAATAATCTAACTCTTCTTTTTTTTAATCGATTATCTAATCTTTCCCGATTTTCTATGTTAATTTTAGTTGGTATGACTGATGAAGAAAATATTACCTGGTCCTGATTTTTAAACTGAAAAGGTAATTTATCTTTTGACAATCTATCTAAAATACTCCCTGGCTCTCCCTGATGTCCTGTGCATACCACTAAATATTTTTCCCGATTTTGATTTATTCTTTTTAATGTTTTTTGCAGTTGATTTCTAAAAGTTGCTATTTCCACATCTTTTCTAAAAGGGCACAAACCAACTCTTGTGGCTGCTGAGACATATTTATTTAAACTTCTTCCTAAAAAAATAATTTTTCTGTTTAATCTTTTACCAAACTCTGTTATTGATTTTAATCTTGCGATGTGGGAGGAAAAAGTTGTTACAAAGACACCTACATTTTTGTTGTCTGTTGTTAAGAGAACTTCTTCTAAAAGAGTTCTTGCAACTTTTTCGCTTGCTGTTTTTCTCTCGTCTCCTGAATAAAGGGAGTCTACGATTAGCACTTTTACTCCTTGTTTTGCAATTTCTTTTATTTTTTCGTAATTTGGTTTTTTTCCTAAGATTGGGGTGTTATCTAATTTGAAATCATTTGCGTAAAGCACAACTCCTTCATTCGTGTGCAAGGCAAGCAATGAACATTGCAGAGTTGAGTGAGTTATGTTAATAAAATCTATTTTGTATTTTGTATTTTTTCCCTGAACATAACAGAAAGAGTTTGGCTGTATAACTCTTAATTTGTTTTTTAAATTAATTTTTTCATCTCTTAACAGGGTTTTAAGAACCTCTATTGTGAAAGGAGTTCCTATTATGTCTGCATTATATCTTTGGGCAAGATAAGGGATTGCTCCAATATGGTCTAAATGTGCATGACTTAAAACAATTGCCCTAACTTTTTTTCTTAGCCCTAAATTATCTAAAATATCATCAGAGGGGACTGCTTTAATTTGCCTTAATCTTTTTTCAGTATAAACTTTTTCTCTTTCTTCTAATTCAACTATTGGGGGGAGATAAAGCCCACAATCAAATAATATTACATCTTCTCCTAAATCTACTGCAGTCATATTTTTTCCTACTTCATTAAATCCACCTATTCCATAAATGTCCATTTTTATTATTTTATAATATTCTATTGATAATCTTTAAATTTTTGGCTCTGTTCTGAGTAGCTTAGCTTGTCATTGAGCAACCTTAATTTTGTAAGATATTAATATCAATTTTATCTCTTCTTTTAATAATTATGTTTATTAAAACTTATTTAAATATGTTTGCAAGAGGAAGATTAATAAATCTTATTGTTTATTATTAGTTATGAAAATTATCAGGAAAAAGAGTGTTAAGAAATTTAAGATTGAACATAACAG
>JAFCCB010000060.1 GCA_017610445.1 Candidatus Dojkabacteria bacterium | reverse complement strand
ATAAATATGCAGAAAAAATAGCTAAAAAAGTTGAAAATAGTGTTGTTGGATTATATAAGAAAGGCGGGATAAGAAGATTTCATACTACTGATATTAGAATTCTAGTTGATATGATTTTAAGGCAGGAAGGATTAGAAACCCAAAGGAAAAAGCAGGCATTATTAGGATTGCCAAGTGCTGATTTTGAAAAAATTATTTTTAATAAAAGTAATGAAAATAGTAATATTGCTGCTAATAATCCTGAGGCAGTGAATTTAGAGGTTGCAGAGAGAATTCAAAAACCATGGGCTTTGAGAAATATTTATTCAGAAGATGTTGGTAATGCTCATCTTAATGGGGAGATTCATGTTCATGATTTAGGATATCCAACAAGAGTTTATTGTTCTTCACATTCTATTGAGTATATTAAAAAATATGGATTAAATAAACTTCTTGCTAATTTAGAATCAAAATCAAATTCCCCTAATTCAGCTATGGTTCTTAATCAACATATACAAACATTTTTAGCTTCAATGCAAGCCCATTATGCAGGAGCATTAGGGTTTGGATTTTTAAATATATTATACGCTCCATTATTAAACAGACCAACAAAGATCGTGAAGGGGAGGATAAATGGGAAAGGAAAACAAATTTGTTTTGAAAAAAAAGATTTCGAGGGGTATATTAAAGAAAATGTGTTTAGTTTAAATAAAAATAGTGAAAATTATTTTAAGACAGAAGAAGAAAAAATAGAATTAAAAGAAATTTCCTGGGAGGATATTTATCAAGTTGCTCAAAATCTTATTTTTGCTGCATCACAAAATGCTTTTTCAAGAGGAGGACAAACTCTTTTTATTGACTTTAATATTCATACTGGTGTTCCTAGTTATATTAAAAACGTACCAGCTATTAGTAAGGGTGGAAAATACATGGTTAAAATGCCAGATGATTCTATTATTATGATTAAGGATGCTCCAAGAATTAAAACAAAAAATTCGTCTGATGCTAGAAATGGAGATGCAGATAACTCTCAATTAAAAGGAGAATTAAAGGGAGGGGAAATAGTTACTTATGGTGATTTAGAAAGCACTGCACAAAAGTTTGCAATGGCTTTATTAGAAGTTTGGAGGAAAGGTGATAAAGATGGAAGGGCTTTTCATTTTCCTAAATGTGATTTACATGTAGATAAAAATTCTTTTTCAGATGAAAAAGAAAAAAAAGTTTTAGATTTTGCAATTCAAATTGCAGCTGAAAATGGTTCTACTTATTTTATGTTTGATAGAGGGGATGGGGCTGTTCTTGCTCAGTGCTGTAGATTAAAAGAAAGAGTTGAAGATACTTCAATGCTAAAATATCCAGAGAAATTAAGATTTTGTGGCTTTCAAAATGTAACTATTAATCTTGCTCAGGCAGCATATACTGGGGGGGATCTAAAAGGGACTTTTAAAAAAATAGGTAAAGCAATGGAACTTGCATTAAAAGCTCATTTTGAAAAAAAAGAGTTTATGCAAAAATTATTAGATACTGATGGAAGCCCAATGAGGAATCTTGGAGTTGTAAGTGATGACGGAACCCCGTATATTGATTTGAAAAAATCTACTTATATCATTGGAAATATTGGTTTAAATGAGGCTGTTCAGTTTTTAACAGGTAAGGAATTGCATGAAAATGAAGAAGCATATGAAGTTGGATTAAAGATAATTGCATTTATGTATCAAAAAATACATAAATTTAAAGCAAAAACAGGATTAAAATTTACAATAGAAGAAACCCCTGCAGAATCAGCAACAAGAAGGCTTGCAATTTTAGATAAAGAAAAATTTCCACAAGCTAAAAAAGTTATAAAAGGAACTGATGAAGATCCTTATTATTCAAATTCAATTCATTTTGCTCCTAGTGCAGATGTTGGTATAATTGATAGGATTGTTGGGCAAAGTAAATTCCATGAGATGATTGAATCTGGGGCAATTGTTCATTCTTGGATAGGAGAACAAAGACCTGATAAAGAAGCAATAAAGTCTTTAGTTAAAACAACATTGGAAAGTACAAGATGTGCTCAATTAGTATTCTCCCCTACTTTTACTGAATGTAATAAATGTAATATTGTTATGGCAGGGGATAAAGAATTATGCACAAACCCCAATTGTTTTAATAGTTCTGAAGAAACTGTTGATAAAAAAACATTAAATGTGGTTACAAGAATTGTTGGTTATTATAGTGGAACAAATAAATGGAATGGTTCACAAATCCAGATTAATGAAGATAGAAAAAAAGCTGAAAAATTTTATGCAGGAGAAAATGGGAGAGATCTATCTTGGCTTTATAACCCAAATACTCCTAAAAAATTAACAATAATTGAGTTTGGAAAACATGGGTGTCCTAATTGTAAAAAAATAAAAGAACAAATTAAAAATCAAATAAAAAAACTAGGTTTTGAGGAAAAGATTGATTTTAAGTTTTATTATCTTGATGATGAAACTGATGAAGGATTATTAGATGCTGCAAGGTATAGTGTTCCATTAGATGATGTTCCAACAGTGGTTGTTGCAGGTAAAAAAAATTATTGGAGAAAAACTGCTGAATACGGAATAGATGGTGCAGAATGTGAAGATGGTGTGTGTCATGTTGGTCCTACTTTTGGGGAAGCAAATTTAATAAAACCAGAAGATATAGAAAATGCTATTAATGAAAAACTTCTAGAGTATAATTTAGTATTTACAAATTAAAAAATTAAAATAAAAATGACAAAAATATTAGGAATTTCCACTGGTTTTAATTATAAAATATCAGCAGATATGAATGAGCAAATTAAAATAATAAGAAATCTTTCTTT
>JAFCCB010000024.1 GCA_017610445.1 Candidatus Dojkabacteria bacterium | reverse complement strand
GTATTGGTAAGTGGATTAAACATCTTGATTCTAATGATTCTAAATTAAAAGAGGATATTTTAGAATTAGAAACTAATTTATCGACGGTGCGAGAGGAACTTGAAAATTTAAAAAATATACTTTCTATCATTGGAGAAAATGGAATATTTAAACAAAAACCAAAGGTGTTTAATAAACAAACAGTGTTTAAGGGTGTTTTAAACAGTGTTCAAACGGGTGTTCAAACAGTATTTTTGAACAATTTATCAACAACTGAGAGAGCAATTATTTTTGTTTTGTTGCAATCAGATATGAAATTAAGTTATGGGGATTTAGCTGCAATACTTGGAAAGAGTAAAACAACAATAAGAGGGCAGATCAACAGCATAAAACAAAAAAGTGAAGGCCTAATTAAAGAACAGATAAGTGAAAATAATAAAAAAAGAGTATTTATACCTGAAAAAACCAAAGAAATACTGCTTAAAACTCAAAAACCTAGAAAAGTGAGAAAAAAACAGTAATTTTAATAGTAAAAAGTGGAAAAGTGAGAGTTATTACCTATTTTAGATTATTTTAAGGTATAGTTTTACTTGGTTTTCGTCAGTAAAAAAGTAAAAGTGAGAAAAATACAAATATTAAAAAAGATAAAGAGAGAGTTTAGATAAATTATTCTAAACTTCTAAAACCTTTAAATTTAAGGATTTAAAGGTTTAATATCCAAAATTAATCATAATTAAACCTGTTTCTAAATCGTTACACCGAATAAATACCTAAACAAAAACTTGTAATAAAAAAATTTAATATATTTAATTAAAAATCTTAAAATACCTAAATTTAAAGCTTTAAAGCTCTCTAAGCTGAATTATAGTTGACAAAGAAGCTATTTTTTTTAATTCAGGAGATATTGATAAAATAAGTTTTT
Organism: Candidatus Dojkabacteria bacterium; assembly: GCA_017610445.1. Classification (GTDB taxonomy): domain Archaea; phylum Nanobdellota; class Nanobdellia; order Pacearchaeales; family GW2011-AR1; genus ARS1285. The sequence goes on along the minus strand of JAFCCB010000024.1, from coordinate 9,484 downwards.
TATTGTTTATTTTGTGCTTTTTAATAGGGATTCCTTTTTTTATCATCCTTTGTGTATAATCTCTGATAGAGGATTCAGAAAGTTTTAATTTTAATGCAATTTTTTTGTAATCAGGCTCTATATTTTGTTCTTCTAATTGGTATATTGTTGAGAAAACAGCCATTTCCTGTTGTGTTATTCTTTTAAATTTAAATCTGATCTCTTTTTTTAAAGTATCTAAAGAATCTAAAATTTCAGAAGCTTGTTGTATATTTGTTTCAATATCTGTTTTTTCTTGATTTTTTGTATAAATATGTGTCGAATTGTCTGTCGAAGTGTCTGTCTGTCTGTCTGTCGAAGCCCCTTGATTTCCTATGGAAACACCCAAATTTGGGGTTCTTAACCCCTGTATTTCCTGTGGAACTGTCGTATTATGTGTCGAAGTCGCAGAATGTGTTGGGTTTATTTGTCGAAGTGTCGAAGTATTAAATTTGTTATGAAAAGCTTGCAAAAGTTGTTTAATTTCATGAATTTCTAATTTAATCTGAGAAATTTCATTTGATAAAAAATCCATGTCTTTTTTAACTTTCATAAATGATTTTTTGATTTTTTCTTTATTCATTTAAAATAAGGGGCTTAGATTTATTTAAAGATTGTTGAGATTATTCCTTAGATTTTTTAGAATATATATTGTATACTTTATTTGTTAATCTCCATTTTATTCTTCTTGTGAATATCTCTCCATTTTTATTTTTTTTTATTGGTATTATAAGCCCTTTTTCTTTTAATTGAAATAAAAAACGTTTAATGAATTCTTCATCTCTTGCAATTTCTCTGGCTATTTCTGCTGTGAATGGTTGTTTTGGGAAAGAATAATACAAGAATGATAAGATTTGTTCTGCTATTTTATCTTTTTTAGATTGGCTGAGCTGCATTTTATTTTATAATTATCCTCTGCTAAAACCAAATAAGTTTTTAAAGTTGTTGTTGTTTGTTATGAGATGAAAAAGAGTAAAAAAATAAAAATAAAAAAATCTGATATTAAAAAATCTTGGCAGTTTAAATTGTTAGTGATTTTGATTTTGTTGTTAATTGTGTTAATTTTTATTTATATTTGGTCTTATAAACCTCAGATTGAAAAAGAAGAAGATTATGGATTGCCAACTTTGGGGTTTGGTGAGGAAGCAACAACTATTAATTTGAATGTAACTGATTATTCTGTTTTTAATTATAATCAAACAATTAATATTACAATAAAATGGATTTCTGGAGAGGATATTTTAAAGGTTATTAATATCACTTTTAATAGAAGCGAGGGGGCTTGTAATTATATTATTATCCCAAGCAGTTTAAATGAGGCTGAAGATGAAGAAAATTTTACTATTGAATCTTTTGATACAAACTGCGAACCAAGTAATTTTACAAATATCATAAATGTAAAAAACATTACTGCTGTTGCTGGTGTGAATGTTAGTATAAATCCTATAAAAGATTTTGATAATCCTATTTTATATAAAGGAGAAAATTTGACAGATATTAATTTAAGTGAATATTTTGAATGTAATGTTAATGAGTTGATTTTTAATGCAAGTTCTGATGCAGAAAATATTAGTGTTAATCAGGAGGGAACTAATGTTAGTTTTTACCCGGATTATGGTTGGTTTGGAAGAGGAAAAGTATTAATCAATGCTACTTGCAGATTTGAACAGAAGTTAGATGAATTTGATATTATTGTTAGTCCTAATCTAACTCAGGTAGGTATTATTCCTAATGTAACTATTTATAAAAATGAAAACTTGACAGATGTTTTTGATTTAGATGATTATTTTATTTGTGATGATATGGGTAATAGGAGTTATGATTTAATTTTATTGGGGAGTATTCCTCCATTGAATAAGGGAGTTTATCTTTATAAAAATTCCAGTAATGTTGTTGGGGCCTATGCTAATGGCTCTGATTCATGGATAGAGAGATCTATTGTTGAGGTTGATTGTTATTTAGACCACATTCAAGGTAATTTTTGGTATAACTACACAAACTATACTCGCCCGCCTGCAAATATTGCTCCTCATTTTAACAGAACTGTTTGTGATGATTTGGTTTGGGAAGTTAACACTAATTATAAATTAAATATGAAAGATTGTTGGTATGATGAGGATAATGGGCCTGATAGTTTAAGTTATAGATATGCTAATTCAAGCAGTCATAATAATAATTTAAGTATTAAACAAAATAGCACTAATTTAACTCTTGTTCCTGATAATAATTGGGTTGGAACAGGTTATTTTTATGTTTATTGTGATGACGGAGAAGATGAAGAAGACGGAAGAGTTGATTTTATAGTTAGGAATACTTCAACAAGCAATACAACACTCACAACAAATCCTACTAACCTCCCTGAAATAAAATCTTCAAGCCCTTCTTCAAGTAGTGTCTCTATTTTTAATGGAACAAACAAAACATTTTCAATAACTGCTGAAAATTATGAGAATGTAAAATGGTATTTAAATGGAGGTTTAGTGAAAGAGGGTGAACTTTCTTTTGATTTTAATAATTTAGAAGACGGAGATATTATTAAGGTTGAAATTATAAACGGGACAAGAATTGATTCAAAAACCTGGAATATTAAAATTGAAGATGATGAAAATATTGAAGAACCTTTAGTAAATGTTGGGAAAGTTGTATTTTATTTGATTGTTGTGGTTATTGTGATTATTATTTTTTTGGTTGTTTGGTTGTTTATTGTTGAAAAAAATAAAAAGAAAGGAAAAATGGTTAATGTTGGTTTTGGTTTTGTTGAAAATAATAAGAAAAAATCTGATTTAAATTATTTTAATATTCCTCATTAGAAAATCATTTTTATTTAAAGTATCTATTTTTTATTGTTAGTTTTTAGTAAAAAGTTTTTGAGGTTAGATAAGAATTAAATTTATTCCTGCTTTTTTGGAGCAAGTTTTGGCATTGGGATATGCAAGGGTAATGCCATTTCATCTTCAAGACTTAATGCCTTAATATTACATTTACTCATGATAAAATTAAATAAAGGCACTCTAAATTTCTCTGGAATCTTTTTTTTCTTCCAGTTTTTTGTGATTTCTCTTAATTCTTCTTTTTCAGGAAGCAAAAGAACAATCCCTTTAAATTCAACTTTCGCAAAATCAGATTCATAGTTTACATTAAAAGTGAAATTAATTTTTAGAATCTCATCTTTTGAAATATTTATTTTGTCTCTAATAACATCGTCTATATTAATGTTTTGTTTGATTTCTAATTTACCCTGTATTTTTTCTTTTCTGTTTACAGAAATTCCTGTCAAATTAAAACCTATGATTTGCATAACTGTTGGTGTGATTTTGAGTTTAAAAAGATTATTGTTTTAATTATAAACTCTTGATAAAATTTGTTCTTTTGTTTATTAATATTTGTTTATTAAATATTTTACATTAAATCTTCTTCAGAAACAACTATAAAATCACCTATTGCAATAATTGCGTTGTAAGGAATTAAAATCTCTCCTTGATTTGATTTTTCAAGATTAAGCTGGTTTGAGTGGGGTGTTGGATCTTTTAAAACAAGATGAATCAATTCACCTGCTCTTGTTTCAAATGTAATATCTTTAACAACTCCTAATCTCTTTCCTTCTTTTGTTACTACTGCTTTTCCTATTATCTCTTTATGTGGTTTTTTATTAATAACCATATAAGAAAGATATTAAAATTCTTTATAAACTTTTCTGTGATTTTTTATATTATTAAAGATTATTAGGTTTGGTTAAATTATTGTTTTTAAGTTATTCAAAGAATTATTTAATTAGTTGTTTGGTTTAGTATTTGATTGGTTGTTTGTTTTAGTGTTTGATTGATTTCAAATTGGTTGCTCTTATTTTTGGATTTTTTAATTATTTTCTTGCTTTTTGTTAAATACCCCCCTCCCTTGTTTCGTATAGAAGAATTTATAAAGGAAATAAATTTTTGGATTTTTTATTTTATTTAAAAATATTTATATATTATATTATATTATATTGTAAAATATATATTAATGAAGTATGTAAAATGTTAATAAAAAGTGTAAAATGTTAATAAAATACCCAAGATACTTGAGATACCCAAGATACCCAAGATACTTGAGATACCCAAGATACTTGAGATACCCAAGATACTTGAAATACCTAACATATCAATCAAAGGTATAATGTGCCTTTTTTTGTACTAACAAATCATATAAATTAAAGCAATTATTTTGTCTGTTTTGGTTTGAAATTATTTCCATAAGAAAAGAAGGTGTGGGGTTTTTGTTATAATTTTTAAGTTATGAATTTTATTTTTTCTTTTTCGAGGGGTTTTTTTAATTAAGAATTGTTTCCACAAGAAAGAATGGTGATGATTATCCTGTATTGTCAATATATTTATAAGTAAGGTTTATTTTATTTTTTGACTAACTTAAAAAGATGGTAAATTTAGATGAGATTTTTGATTCTGTATCTGACAGGAGTTTGTTTAGAAATAAACAGGTTCTTCAAGCAAATTACTCCCCAGAAGATATCCCACATAGGGGAAAAGAAGTTGGGCATATTGCGTCTATTTTAGCCCCAAGTTTGTTGGGTGAGAAGACAAGTAATTTATTTGTTTATGGAAAAACAGGTACTGGAAAAACTTTGTCTGTTCAGCATGTTTCAAATGAATTAATGAAAAGAGTTAAAAATTCAAAGATATTGAGAATAGAATATTTAAATTGTAAGTTGAAGAAAGTTGCAGATACTGAATATAGAATTTTGGCAGAGTTAATTAAAAAATTAGGGGGGAGTGTTCCTGCTACTGGTTTGCCGACAGACCAGGTTTATTTAAAGTTTATTGAAATTCTTGAGAAAAGCGAGGAAAAACTGCTGATTTTAATTTTAGATGAAATTGACCAGGCAGTTAAGAAAATTTCTGATAATTTTTTGTATAATCTGACGAGGTTAAATTCAGAGTTAAGGGATGTCCAAATAATTATTGTTGGGATTAGCAATGATTTGAGATTTTTGGATTGTCTTGACCCACGGGTTCGAAGCAGTTTGGGTGAAGAAGAGCTGGTTTTTCCACCATATAACGCAATACAACTACAGGATATTTTAAGGAAAAGAGCAGAGGAGGCATTTAAACCAAAAGTTGTTACAGAAGGGGTGATTGCTAAATGCGCTGCTTTTGCAGCCCGTGAACATGGGGATGCAAGGCGTGCTTTAGATTTGTTGAGGGTGGCAGGAGAGATTGCAGAGAGGGAAGCAGATTTTAAAATTAAAATAAAACATATAGACAAGGCAAATGATAAAATTGAGAGAGATAAAATTTTAGACATTATTGAAACAGAACCTAAACAATTTCAATTAGTATTGTATTCAATTTTTAAATTATTAGAAAAAACTAAGGATGGTATTTTTACAGGAGATATTTATACTTATTATCAGGATGTTTGCAAAAATGTTAATGTAGATATTTTGACGCAAAGGAGGGTTAGTGATATTCTGGCTGAGTTTGACATGCTTGGGTTGATTAATGCAAGAGTTATCAGCAAGGGAAGATGGGGAAGAACAAGAGAAGTAAAGTTGGCAATTCCAGAAAATATTTTAGAGAAAAGCAAAGGTATTTTAGTTGGATCTCTTGGTTTGTGATTGTTTCAAATAATGATAATGCAAAATGTCAGAAAAAATATTAAAATTATTTATTAGAAAAGGATTTCTTTTAGATAGAGAGATGCTTGATTTTTTTGATAAATTAGGGGATGAGAAAATTGCAAAAGAGATTTTGAATAGAGTTGGAGATTCTGGGGAGAAAATGATTACTAAAAATTTAATAAATTCTAATTTAGAGAGGATTAAACCTGTTTTTAAGGAATTAGATGTTGAAAAAAAGAAGATTGTTGAGAAATTTTTTGTGAATATTTCTGTTTCTGTTGAGGTTAAAAAAGAAATTAGTGTTGAAGATAAATTAAAAGAAAAAAAGGTGATTTCTAATCCTGTGAAAGTTCTTTCTTCACCTGTGAATTTCTGCAAAAAATTAGAAGTTAAAGATTTTATTAAAAATTTTAGAAATAGATATAATTTTTTTAAGGGATTGTTGCAGGAAAAAACAGAGCTGAGTAACCTGACTTCTATTGATAAGATTTCAGGGAACAGGAATTTTTCAATTATTGCAATGGTTAACAATAAATCAATTACTAAAAATAAAAATCTTATTTTAGAAGTTGAGGATTTGACTGGAAAAACTAAGCTTTTGGCAACCCAGGCTAAAAAAGAGATTTTTGAAAAAGCAAAAGAGGTTGTTTTAGATGATGTTGTTGGGTTTAAGTGTTCTGGAAGCAGAGATTTTTTATTTGTTAATGATTTGTTTTATCCAGATGCTTATTTAGATAATAAAAAACGACTTGATGAAGAGGTTTATGCTTTGTTTATTTCAGATATGCATATTGGAAGCAAGAATTTTTTAGAGGATAATTTTGCGAGGTTTATTGATTGGCTTAGGGGGGTTGGGGTGGATGAGAAGCAAAAAAAGATTTTGAAGAAAATAAAATATTTATTTGTTATTGGAGATAGTGTTGATGGTGTTGGGGTTTATCCTGGGCAGGAAAAAGATTTGAAGATTAAAAATATTAAAGAGCAGTATGAAAAATTAGCAGGGTTTTATAAAAAAATTCCAAAATATATTAGGATTATTCAGTGTGCTGGACAGCATGATGCTGTTCGTGTTGCAGAGCCACAGCCGCCAATTGGAGAGGATTTTGCAGAGCCATTATTAAGAATTGAAAATTTGTATTTAGTGAGCAATCCAAGTTTGGTGGAGATTGAAAGCAGTGAAGAAAAATCTGGTTTTAAAATTTTAATGTATCATGGGGCGAGTATGCATCATCTTATTAATGAAATTGAGGAGTTAAAATTGAGCAATGCGCATCATACGCCGGCAAAGGCTGTCAAGCATTTATTATTGAGGAGGCATTTGTCGCCTTGTCATGGGGGAGGGGTTTATATTCCTAATGCAAGTGAAGACTTTATGATTATCAAGGAAATTCCAGACATTGTCACAACAGGGGATTTGCATAAAGTGGATGTTGAAATTTATAATAATATTTTAATTGTCTGCAATTCCTGCTGGCAGACAATAACTGCTTTTGAAGAAAAGGTGGGCAATCAACCAGATTATTGCAAAGTACCTATGTTAAATTTGAAGACAAGGGAAATAAAAATTTTGGATTTTGAGTGAATCAAAATCCAAATTAAAAATAGATAACTAAAATGATAGACCAAAATAAGGCACACCATGTTGTAGTTACAGGAATTATAATTAGAGGTGGGAAATATTTAATTACAAAAAGAGCTTCCCATTTGAAAGCATTTCCTAATTTGTGGACTGTTCCTGGGGGCAAGTTAGAATTAAAGGACTATGAAGATAAATCTAAAGATACAAATAGCCATTGGTATAATGTTTTAGAAAATTTGTTAAGAAGAGAAGTTAAAGAAAAGACTGGTTTAGATATTAAAAACATAAAATATTTAACAAGTTTAACTTTTATAAGCCCTGATGGGATTCCTACGGTTATTATAAGTTTTTTTGCAGATCATCATGCTGGAGAAGTTTTATTAAATGAAGAATCAATGGGTCATGCTTGGGTTAGTCTAGAAGAAGCTAAAAATTATGAGTTGATTGAAGGGATTTATGAAGAATTAGAAATGTTAGATAAATTGCTGAAAGGTGAAGAGGTTGGAGAGTGGGGTAAAAATTAAAATGAAAATTGGAATTGATTTAGATGGTGTGATAGCTGATTTTGTCAGTGGATTTTTGAAGTTTTATAATTTAAAATTTAATGAGAATATTTTATTTGAGAATTGGCAATCTTATCATTTTTATGATAATCTTAGGAAGACAAAAGAGGAAGAGATTAAACTTATTGATGAATTTTATAATTCTAATTTTTTTGATGATATTAATTTAATAGATGGTGCTAAAAAAGGTGTTGAGAGGTTAACAATAGATAATAAAGTGAGCATTATTACTGCGAGGCCCATTGAATATAAGGAAAAGACAGAGAATTTTTTTAAGAAAAATTTTTCAATGAATAATTGGGATATATTTTATTCAGAGAAACCTAAGGGAGTGGAGATAGATAAAAAGAGTATTTGTAAGAAACTTGGAATTGAGTTAATGATTGAAGACAGCCAGGATTATGCAAGAGGATGCGCTGATGAAGGAATTAAGGTTTTATTATTTAATCAACCTTGGAATAAAAATAGCAGGGAATATGAGAATGTAAATAGGGTTTATAATTGGAAAGAGGTTTTTAGGGAATATAAAGGATAAAAATGACAAAACAAAAAACAGAATTCACACCTGAAACAGAGAAATATTTTGATAGTTTAAATAAGGAAATTCAGAAAAATTATGAGATTGCTGAAAAGGCAAGGAGCAAGGGTTTGGATTCTGCGGATAAAGTTGAGGTTTCTTTGGCTTTGACAATGGCTGCAAAAGTTGTGAAGTTGGTTGCAACTGTTTATCCTCAAATTGATAGAAAAGAAGTGATTGACAGGATTTTAGAGTTGGAGAAAAAATATGGCGCTTTAGATTCAAGTGTTAGTTTTAAAATTGCAGAAGAAGTTGCTCAGCAGAAATACTGCAAATTTGAGGATGATTTAGAAGCAATTGATGCGGGGATTAGGATTGGTTTTGCATATTCTACTTTAGGGGTTGTTTCAAGTCCTATTGAGGGTTATACAGGAATTAAGACAGGAAAAACTCAGAATGGGAAAACTTATTTTAAAGCATTTTTTTCAGGGCCGATTAGAAGTGCTGGAACAACTGCAACTTGTGTGGTTTTGATTTTAATTGATTATTTAAGGCAGTTATTTGGTTATGCAAAGTATGACCCTGTTGAAAAGAGATTTATGATTATCATGAGAGGATAACTAATCTGCAGTATTTGCCTACAAAAGAAGAGATTGGTTTTATTGCAAAAAATCTTTCAATACAAATTGCTGGAGAGCCGACAGAAAGCAGAGAGGTTAGTAATTTTAAAAATTTAGAGAGAGTTGAGACAGATTTTATTAGAGGGGGTTTTGCTTTGACTCTAGGAGAAGGGCTTGCTCAAAAAGCTGCAAAAGGACTTAGAGTTTTAAAAGGGCTACAGAAAAATGGATTTAGAATTAAGGATTGGGAGTGGCTTGAAGATTATGTTAAGTTACATGAAAAAAGGCAAGAAGGAAAAACAGACGAAAGTCCTGCTTATATTAAGGATTTAGTTGCAGGCAGGCCGGTTTTTGGGCATCCTGGGAAAGGGTTTAGGTTTAGATATGGGAGAAGCAGGACCACTGGTTTTTCAGGAGTAAGTGTTCATCCTGCTACAATGGCAATTACAAATAATTTTATTGCAACAGGCACTCAATTAAAAGTTGAAAAACCAACTAAAGGGTGTATTGTAACAGTTTGTGATTCTGTTGATGGGCCGATTGTTAAACTAAAAAATGGAAATGTAAAAAAATTAA
>JAFCCB010000059.1 GCA_017610445.1 Candidatus Dojkabacteria bacterium | reverse complement strand
TTCTTAATTGGATTAATTGCTTTGGCAATTACAGTTAGGATTGTTAGGAAAAGGAAAAGATTGTAGAAATAATATTTAATTCTTAAAACTAACAATTATATCTATATCTTACAAATATAACATTCTAAAGATGAAATGATTAAGTGCGCTAAATGAACTCATCTGCGTAACTAATAATTTATTAGATTATAAATAAATAAAAATCTGTTTATTTCGTTACAAAAGTAATTAATTATTGTTACAAATGTAAAACAAAAAATTTAAATATTACTGAAAAGGCATAATACTATCTCATAAAGGGGATAATCAAAATGTTAACAAAAAATCAAGTCAAAATATTAGATTTGTTTAGAAAAGTAGTGACAGAGATTGAAGATATTTAGTAAATCATTGGGTTATTTGTTAATAAAGGATTTTTTAAGCGCATATATTTGTGCAGAATTAGACTAATTAACTTTAAATAGTCTGAAAACATACTAAAATCAGATTAAAATGCAAATAGTAAAGACACTTTTAAAAGAATGGCAGGAAAAAGAATTCCCAGAGATTTACTCAAGAAATCTCAATATAGATAAATATGTCTCTTCCAAATTAAATAAAATTATTGTTTTAAATGGTTTCAGAAGGGTTGGAAAAACATATATTTTATTAAATGAAATAAAAAAACTTTTGAAAGATAAAAATAGGAAAGAACTTATTTATGTTAATTTTGAAGATGAGCGAATTCCTCTTAAAACTGAATTTTTGTCTGAACTTTTTCCTGAAATTTCAAAATTAAATGGCAAAATTCCTGACTTTATATTTTTAGATGAAATACAAAATTTTCCTAATTGGAGCAAGTGGTTGAGAAGAGTTTATGATTTGTATCCAAAAACAAGATTTTTTGTAACCGGTTCTTCTTCAAAAATGTCTCTTAGTAAAATTCCAACTGAACTTAGGGGGAGATATTTACTAAATAAAGTTTTTCCATTATCATTTAAAGAGTTTCTTAAATTTAAAAAAATTGAAGAGATGAAAGATAATCAATTAATGAATCTTTTCGAAGAATATTTAATTTATGGCGGACTTCCAGAAATTGTTTTGGCAGATGAGAGCGAAAAATTAGAAATTGCAAAATCCTACTATTCTTCTGTGGTTAATCGTGATTTGATTGAAACCTATTTAATACGAAATAAAGAATCAATAAAAGCTATTTTAAACCTCCTTCTAAATTCTACAAGTTATTCTTATAATAAATTGTATAATTCCCTAAAGAGTTTACAATATAAAATAGGCAAAAATACTTTGATTAACTATATCAATTTTATTGAGGATTCATTTTTTATGTTTAGTTTGCCTATTTTTTCATATAAAATAAAAAGTAGGATGCAATACCCAAAGAAAAATTATTTTATTGATAATATTTTTTTATCTAAAATTTCTTCTAATTTTTGTAATAATTATGGAAGACTTTACGAAAATTTAGTTGCAGTTAATTTGTTGAGAACTGAGCAGGAGTCTTTTTACTGGAAAAATGAAAAAAATGAAGAAGTTGATTTTGTTATTTTGAAAAATAAAAAAGTTAAATCTCTGATTCAGGTTTGTTATGATATTTCTGATACAAATACATTAAATCGCGAAATTAGAGCATTACTTAAAGCAAGTAAAGAATTAAAATGCAATAATTTAATTATTATTAATAAAGATAAAAAAAATATTTTAGATGGTGAATGGTTTGGAATAAAAAAGAAAATAAAATTCATTCCATTATGGAAATGGCTTCTTGATTAGAGATGCTTCTTCGCAATCTTATAAGAAACTGGAGATGCTCTGCCCAAAAGGAGGAAATTCATAATTTAACATTTATTTATTTGATTATCTTGTTTATTTTTCCTTACTTTTAATTATAAATTAGCAGTCTATTTTTGTAACACTTTTTATGTATATTATAACTATTTTTATAACACTTTAGAAAGCTTTCTTTCTCAGAGTATATGTCTTTATAAATACTTGTTAAATGGCAAAAAAAAGTTTATAAATCTTAAAAATTTAATTTATTTATTAATAAATTTCTGTATAAGATTATTTATCTTACACTTATTTCTCTAATTTAATATCTTTTTTCATAAGGAGAGTTATTTAAATGTATTTTTATAAGTAAATCAATAACTATCCCAAAACTAAAGAAAACTATTCCCATAATTATTAGGAAAAAGGTTAAGAAAAACCTAAATTTACAATCAGCACTGTTAGTCCTGGGAATGGTGGAACTAATGGTGGTAGGGGTACAAGAATTTCTAGAACTACCTTGGGATTATTAATAGGATATAATGGTAATTTAAAAATAGAAACTAATTATACATTTGAAATTGATGGAATAAACCATAAATCAGAGATTACTTCATTTGACTCTAATAATAAATATGTTTGGGTAAAAATTAGTTCAAACCCGCAAGATGTAAGATTAGATATGGGTAAAATTATAGAAATTGATGTTGATGGAGATGGGATTAATGATATTAGTTTAGAACTTGTTTTAATTGATAGTAATGGACATATAGGAATTGAATATTATTATATTTCAGAAGGAAAAGAATGTTTTAAACTAAAAGAGGTTTTTTTACCTGAACTCTCTGAATTCCAATAAACTTCATAGGATTTATCTCTTCTTTATCTCCTTTAATACAAACTTCAATTGCTTCTTTAATCCTTTCTAAAAGGCTCTCTAAAGTTTTTCCTTGAGTATAGCATCCTTCTAATTCTGGAACCCTGGCTACATAAATCCCATCTTCATCTTGTTCTATTAAAACAGTAAAATCCATTATTTGTTTCTCCATTTTAATTTGTTTCTCCATTTTAATATGATAATTATAATATTCTTGAATTTAAATAATTTGTGATAGTGTTTTTTTAATTAAAAA
>JAFCCB010000023.1 GCA_017610445.1 Candidatus Dojkabacteria bacterium | reverse complement strand
AACCTGGATAAAAATAAATTTTAGAGCCTTAGAAACAATTAATATTTCAATTATTGCTCTTACTTTCATAATAATTGGAATCCAAACAATTTTCGCTGGATTCTTTTTTAGTATATTGGGGATAGAAAAATAAAAAGAACAAAATGGCACAAATAATCCAAATAATTTTAGGAATCATCCTTTTCTTCGCACCAGGAGTTTTATTAAGTTATATTATCTCACCCAAAACCGAACTCATTAAAAGAACAACTTATTCAATTATTTTAGCAGCTTCTATTTCAACAATCCTTGGTTTCTTACTTTATCTGCTAGGTTTGTTTACAGCAATAAACACAATATTAGTTTTAATTTCCTTAATTTTATTATTCTTATTAATAATTTTAAAATCAGATAAAAAACACAAAACAGATTTCAATAAAGACTTCTGGTATGTAATTTTCTTCTCAATAATTGGAACTCTCTGGAGAATCTGGTTTTTAAAATCAATAAAAAATTTTGGTGATTCTTACAGCTATGCTGGAGGATTTGTTGGAAAAACTATTCCTAATCTAGGCTTTTATACAAATATGGCAGTAGACCATTCAAGATTTATTGGGAACCAAATTTTCTATAAAATTTCTGAGTTTCTTTTAATCAGGAATATACCTGAAAGTTTTGGCATCTTCTTAATAACCTTTTTATTTCTTGGTTTTATTTATCTAATTTTCTTTTCTTACAGAAATAAAAAACTTGCTTTCATCGGTGTAGCTTTAATGGCTCTTGGCCCGATTGAAATTTTCCACTCAACTCTTAACTTTTTTGGCCATCCTTTTTCATATCTTGCATTATTTTCTCTTTTCCTATTATACAAATCAGAAAAAAAAGGGGAATTTTACATTGCTTTATTATTAAGCATTACCACAGCCCTTACTTACTTTACCTCTTCTATGGTAAATGCCCTTGCCTCATTTGGATTTATCCTCGCCTTAATCATAAAAGGATCTTTTAAAAATCAAAAATTTAACAAGAAGAAATTATTGTGCTTTATAATTCTCATCTTAATCTCTCTTTCACCAATTTTTATCTCAGTTCCTTCCAAAGAAGTTATTTCAGCAGAATCAGGAAAAAATGTAGAATTAATAACAGAACATATAACTAACTACCCAATAATGCCCTACCGAGACCCAACTTTTCTTGGCTTATCTGCAATCAGATGGCAGATGCTGTTTTTCTTTTTATGCGGCTTAACTTTCATATACCATCTTATTAGAAAAAAAGACTTTTCTAAGAACACAGATCTCATACTCTGCCTAATACCAATCTTAATAGTTTCCTATGGATTTTTTCATACAAATCTCCCAACAAGAATTTTTGATTATTTCGCTTTTTTTGGCTTGCTTGTCTTAAAAATACCTAAAAAATACCTTAAAATATTCTTTATTTTATCTTTTATTTTTATCTTAGTGACTGGTTTTTATGTTGCACAAGATAAAAAAATATTTTTTGAAACATCTAATAAAGAAATTAAAGGAGCTAAATGGATAGCTTCTTCTCTAAAAGGAGGTGTATTCTCTGACCAGCATTTTATAAATCAATTAATTTTAAATAATTACTATAATGTCACTGGAGCAAATGACCAAGATCCTATAGTCCAAAAACTTTTTTACCAAAATAATCCTCTTGTCTTTAAAAATGCGATAGATTATCTTGACGATAATCTAAATGTAAATTATATAATATTAACAAAAAGAATGCAAGAAAAATATATTTTAATGTTAGACTTCCCCCAACAAGCATTAACAAATTCCGAGCTTTATGAAAAAAATTTAGAAAAAATTTATGATAATGGGGATGTAAAAATATACCAAATAAAATGAAAATAGCAATTTTCCATAATTATATGGATAATATTGGCGGAGCAGAAATAGTAACTCTTACATTAGCTAGAGAGTTAGGAGCTGATATTTACACAACAAATATTGATTTTAAAAAAATTAAAAAAATGGGTTTTAATCCAGATAAACTTAAAATTCACAGTATTGGAAAACTCCCATTAAACGCTCCGTTTAGACAACAATTAGCCCTTTATAAATTCAGAAAATTAAATCTCAAAAAAAAATATGACTTTTATATTATTGCAGGAGACTGGGCAATGTCAGGAGCTGTTAATAATAAACCTAACCTTTGGTATGTTCACTCTCCAATAAGGGAAATATGGGATTCTTATAAATATGTAAGAAATAAAATAGTTCCAACCCCAATCCAGCCTATTTTTGATGTTTGGGTTAAGTTTAATAGATATTTAAATAAAAAATACATAAAACATGCTCAAAAAATAGTTTGTAATTCAAAAAATACCCAGGCAAGAATTAAAAAATTCCTTAACAAAAATGCAATTGTGATTAATCCCCCAATTGAAACCAGAAAATACCAATACAAAAAACCACAAAATTATTGGCTCTCTGTTAATAGATTATTTGCAGCTAAAAGAGTTGATATGCAGATAAGGGCTTTTCAAAAACTTCCAAATGAAAAACTAATTATTATTGGAAGTTATGAAAAATCAAGACATTTTCAACAATATGCAAAATACATAAACTCAATTAAACCAAAAAATATAAAAATTCTTAGTTGGGTTAATCAAAAAGATTTATTAAAATTATATAGTCATTGTAAAGGATTTATAACATCTGCAATAGATGAAGATTTTGGAATGACTCCTGTTGAAGCAATGGCTTGCGGCAAACCTGTCATTGCTCCAAACGAGGGGGGTTATAAAGAAACAGTTATTGATGGAGTTACCGGAAAGTTAATTGATGATATTAATGAAGATAAATTAGTCCAGGCTATTAGAAAAATCAATCAGCAGCTTAAAAAAAATCCTGATAAATACAAACAATCCTGCATTAAACAAGCCAAAAAATTTGACACAAAAGAATTCATTAAAAAAATAAAAAAGCAAATTGAAAAATGAGAATATTATTTTTGCACGATAAATATGTAGAGAATGGGGGCGCTGAAAGATGTATATCTATCAAAAGAGATGAATTAGAGAGGGAAAAGCATAAAACCTTTTTGTTCACTTCAACAGAGAAAGAGGATTTAAGAATTAAAGATTCCAAGATATTGAGATTTAGAACAAATAGATTTTTTGGCTCTTACATACAAATGATTTATGTCTATTTCAAGCTGAGAAAATATATTAAAAAAATACAGCCCGACTTGATTTTCATTCAGAATAATCATGAGTTTCCTTATCCTTTTCTGAAGGCATGTAAGGGCTATAAAACAATACAGAGAGTCCACGATTATGGAATAATATGCCCTACTGGATGGTGCGTCTATAAAGACAATTTAGAAATATGCGATGGGAAGATGGGAATAAAATGTCTGAAACATAAATGTGTCTCGCTTCCGGTATTCTTAAGCTATTTTTTGAAATTGCAATACATAAAAAGAAGTCGAACAGTAAAAGAGTATCTCGCCCCTTCAAAGACTTTAAGAAACTATATGCTGAATAGTGGATTTAAACATGTTAGCTTTGTCAGATACCCTCTTGAAATTGAAGACGGCAAAGAAAACATTAAAAGAGAGAGAAATCTGTTCATCTATATAGGCGGTTTATACGAACACAAAGGTATCCACTTGTTGATAGAAGCATTCAAAGAGCTTGTAAAGACTAAACCTTCGGCCAAATTAGAGATTATTGGTTTAGGGCCAGAGGAATATAGTCTTAAGAGGATAGTTAGAAAATATAATTTAGATGCAAATATCTCTTTTTTAGGCAAAGTTGAGCATAGTAGATTGTATAAATATTACAAGAAAGCCGCTGCGGTTATTGTTCCCAGTATATGGATAGAGAACTCTCCCTATGTTGTTTTGGAATCGTTACATTTTAAGGCCCCCGTTATTGGCAGTGACATCGGAGGAATAAAAGAACAAATAACTGACAGCAAAAAAGGGATTTTATTCGAAAGAAATAACAAGAGAGATTTGATAAGTAAAATATTAAGTAAATTAAATGGAAAGATAGAAAATGAAACCTAAAAAAATATTAGTGATATCTGATATCCCCTCCCATCCCCAAAGTGCAGGGAACCGGGCAAGAATATATTCTTTTCTTTCCTGCCTTAAAAGACTGGGGCATGAAGTACATTTTGTCTATGAGAACAAGGAGATGGCAAGGACTGAGCCGGAAAAACCCGATATAAAAGCAATGAAAAAAGCTTGGGATAGGGTTTACACAATCCCATTAAATAGTTATGTAATATATCATTTTTTTGATAAGCAAATAGGGAGGTTTGGGATATTTCTAAAAAAAACCTGTCCAAAAATATATGAAATTCTAAAAAAATCGGAAAGAAAATTTAAGATTAAAAGGCCTCCAAGCGTGGATGACTTATATAATCCCGCGTTAGACAGATTTGTTAAAAAATTATCAAAAAGAGGAGAGTTTGATATAGTTCTTGCCCAATATGTGTTTCAGTCTAAGGCGCTAACACACTTTGATGATAGAGTATTAAAAATAATTGATACTCATGATGCTCTAACTAACGAAGAAGCAATTAAATCTAATGAGTTTTTTAAAGGCTATATTATTTATCCAAGAGAAGAAGAGGTAAAAGCTCTTAACAGAGCTGATATAATTATTGCTATTCAAGATAAAGAAAAGGAATTTTTTTCAAGACTTACAAAGAAAAAAGTAGTTACTATTGGACATATAATAAAACCTTATAAACCAATAAAAAGAAAATCGCATAGGAAAAATATTTTTTTTATTGGATTTTCTCATCCTACTAACAAGTATGGAATGGATTTCTTCATTAAAGAAGCATTTCCAAAAATTCAATCAAAATATCCAGGTGCAAAATTAATTATTGCTGGAAAAATTAGTAATTTTGCTCCAAACCAAAAAGAAATAATCAAATTAGGAAGAGTCAAAAATATTGAAAAAGCATATTCTTTAGCAGATATTGTTATCTCCCCATTATTTTTTGGGACTGGCCTTAAAATTAAGAACATTGAAGCTCTTGCACACTGTAAACCCCTTATAACAACAAATTTTGGTGCAATAGGATTAGAAAAAGCAAAAAATAAAGCCTTCCTCATTGCAAACACTTCAGAACAATTTATAAAACAAATTGAAAGATTATTCAAAAGCAAAAAATTATATGAGAAACTTTCAAAAAAAGCATGTAATTTTATAAAACAATATAACAAAGAAAATTTAGAGGTGTTAAAAAGAGTTTTTGAAACTAAACCCTAAATTTTTAAATCAAATAATATCCCAAAAATTCTGAAGTATTAATCTAAGATTCTTTGACAATGACAAACTAATTTCGCAAGAAGCCCAACAAGAACATTTCCTTTTTTTAATAAACCCCCTAATTTCTTTGGCTTGTTTTGAAAACCAAACTTTATCAAATCCTTTTTTAGCATTTCCAAAACTCTTATTTAGCATTACACAAGGATAAACATCTCCATAAGGGTCTAAAAAAAATGAATGCACGCCAGAATAACAATTTATTTTTCTTGCAGGATTTTTCTGAAAATTAACCATGTTTGATAAATAATACTCGGAAAAAACATCTATTTTTTTTAATTTTTTCATATCTTCTATAATAAAACTAACCATTTGCTTAATCTCTTTCAATTTCTTATAATCCCATTTAAATTCCTTTTGTTTTTTCTCTAAGTTATCATAAAAACAGGCACTTGTCTGCCCAAACCAAAATCCAAAGCCAATCTTTTCTTTTTTCGAAAAATCATAAACTTTTAACAGGTCTTTATAATTCTCATTTGAGATAGTAAAACCAACCCCTAAATTTATCAATGGAAATTGCTTCTTAATGCCCTTTATCAACTTAATTGCACTTTTATAATTACCAGAAACCCCTCTAATCTTGTCATGTGTTTTTCCAATCCCATCTAATGAAACACACATATCAAATTTTTTTGGCGAATATTTTTTAAAAATTTCTTTTAATTTCTCTAAAATTAGATCTGGCTGTACAGCATTTGTTGGGATTCCAATATGAGCATCAGAATATTTTCTAATAAAAAAACCGCACAATTCAACAAAATCTTTTCTTAAAAAAGTTTCCCCTCCTGTAAAACCAATAGTTTTCAAATTCTTGAGATATTTAGAATTAAATATTTTTTTTATTTCTTTTAAAGAAAGCTCCTCCTCTGCTTTCTCAGGATTTTCTCTATACTTTTTCCAAATATTGCAATTTTTACATTTGCTATTACATTTATAAGTAACCGCAAAATTTACTAATTCAATTTTTTCGGGATTTGGTTTATTTGCTGATATAATCTCACTTAAAGTTTTCATTCTCCAAAAAAAATCTTTAATAAAAACTAAGGACATAGAAAATAAATCTTCTGATTTCCTTTTTAATTCAATTTTTTGCTTTAATTTCTGAAACATTTTTCTTATATTTTTTAACAACTTCTTTAGTTTTTCCAATATCTTTAATCTCCCCTTTATCAAGCCACACAATTCTATCACAATATTTACTGATCATCAACATATCATGACTAACCAATATAGCACTTGCCCCTTTTTTAATTAACTGCTTTATTTTCTCAGCGCTTTTCTTTTTAAAATCTTCATCACCAACTTCAAAAACTTCATCTAACAATAAAATATCTGGATTGCAATGAATAGCTATTGAAAATGACAATCTTTGCAACATCCCTTCTGAAAACTGATAAAGTTTTGTATCTAAAAAATCTTCGAGTTCTGCAAACTCAACGATTGAATTAAACCTTTGTTTAATCTGATTCTTAGATAAATCAAAGAGAGAAGCTATAACAAATATATTTTCTCTCATAGTCAATCTCATTTTTAAGCCATGCCCCAATCCAATTAAAGATATTATTTTTCCATTAATCCTTATTTTTCCATTATCTTTATTATATATTCCTGCAATAATTCTAAGTAAAGTAGATTTACCAGAACCATTCTCTCCAATAAGCCCCAAAATCTCTCTCTCACTAACATCAAAAGAAATATCTGTTAAAGCCTGTAAAAATTTCTTAGACTTTTTTTTAGAAAAAACAGACGAAAACCTTTCTAAAAAACTTTCTTTCTTTCTAAAACTTATCTTAAATGCCTTTGATACTTTATCAACCATTATTTTTTTTTGTTTCATTATATCATCTCAGCAAATTTAATTTTTAATCTATTAAAAATTAATAATCCAATTAAAAGAAAAAACAAAGCATAAAAAACAGCTCCTAAAATCAACCATAATTCTGGAATTTCGTTATATATAACAAGCTCCCTTGAGATGGTTATAAAATAATAAACAGGATTAAATAAATTAACATAAAATAATCTTGTCTGTCCTCCAACAGCATAAAAAATAGGTGTTCCAAGCCATATTAACATAGAACCAAATTTCCATATATTGTCTAAATCAATAAAATAAACAGTTAAAGCAGACAAAATCAAACAGCTTCCAAAACAAAAAATTAAAAATAACAATAAAATTGGAAGATAAAATAATAAACCTAACAAATTAGTTCCAAAAAGTATCATAAAAATCCCAAATAAAACAATCTCAAAAATATGTGAATAAAGAAATTTTAAAACAATTGATAAAGCTAAAGATTCTTTTGGAAAATTAATTGATCTTATAATGCCTCTGTTTCCTACTGAAATAATGGTTTGAGTTGCTTCAGAAGTTATTTTTTGAAAAAGATTAAACATAATCAAACCCATCATCAAATAAAGAGGATAATTTGGAATTCCTTGTCCAACCCTATCAGAAAATATCAAAAATAATAAACCAAATAACAATAAAGGATTAAGAAGATACCATAAAATTCCTAAATAGCTACCTTCGTTTCTTAATTTAAATTCTGCTTTAGCTAATGATAAACTCAGCCTAGCAATATTTTTTAAACCCATATAATTCAACAAAAACTCCAATATTTAAAATTAATTATGATACAAATTAGTCTCTCAAACATTATTATACCACTCAATAGATCTACTTATTCCTTCTTCAATTGTCATTTTAGGCCTATAACCTAATAATTTTTTAGCTTTGGAGATATCTGCAATATATTTTACAATCTCTCCCGTCCTATTACTTTCTATCTTTATTTCAGAAGAGCTTCCTGTCTGTTTTCTTATTATTTTTGCAACATCTAAAATAGAACTGCCTTCTCCATGAGATAAATTAAAAACTTCATTTTTAGCTTTCTCAAAATTTTCTATACATTTAATAATTCCTGAAATCGCATCATCAATATAAGTAAAATCAAGAATCTTATCTGCTCCATAAACCTGCAATGGTTCTCCTTTTTTAGCTAAGTTAATATAAAGAGGCACTAATCTATCTTTATCATCATACATCCCAAAAACATTAGAAAATCTTAAAATAAAAAAGTCAATACCATAGCATTGTTGATAAGAATGTACTAATGCTTCCCCTCCTATTTTAGAAGCAGTATATGTACTTTCACAATTTTTAATAAAAGATTCATCTTCTGAATGAATAATTTTTTGGGTATTACCATAAACTTCTCTAGAAGAAGCAAATATAAATTTCTTAATCCCTTTTTCGCGAGCAAATTCTAAAGTATTAAATAAAATCTCAAAATTATCTCTGGCCATACTAGGATCTTTAACTAAATTAAAAACTCTGGCATTTGCAGCCAAATGAATAACTAAATCATAATTTTTATTAGGTAACTCTAAAACATCTTTTTTGTTTCTAAGATCACAAAGTATTGTAATATCATTTATATATTTATGCCACTTATTTTCTTTTAAATCTACTCCTGTAATATCATAACCTAATTCAATTAATACCTCACATAATCTTGTCCCAATAGTACCACTGCTTCCTGTAACTAAAATTTTTTTAATCATACTAACCTTATTCCCATATAAATCTACAAAAAAGCTTGTATTTAAAATTAATTATAAAACATCATAATTAATAGGAATAATATTAATCCAATAGCTCTTAATCATATTTTATCTTAATCATGTTCTATAATACTTGGGTTTTTTATAGGTTGTCCTCTAACCACATAATAAATAGGATTTCCTTTTTTATCCCAAGAAACAGGCTCAAATATTTACTCATTAAGTTTAAGATAGCCACTAAATTTAGGTAATCTTCTTGCCCAGAATATATAATAACCATTACTGAGAAAAATATTAAAAACAAAACTCAAAAATTAGAAAGATTAGCTGAAAAAATAACAACCAAAAGAAATGGAAACAAAGCAAGATATTTAGTTAATTTAATATCTAAAAAATATAAAAACAATCCTAATTAAATCTTTTATCTGTCTTCAGGGCGCTTCCACAATCTCCCGAGCGCCTTGTAAATCCCGCGCTCAGTTCTTCCTGCAACTCTCTTTCCTTTTTTAAAAAGTCCATGCTGATTTAATTTAAAACCTTTTTTCTTTGCAACAACTCTCAGCCCAATACTTGAACCAGCCTCACTTGAATAAGCAAGCAAACAAGCCCCAAACTCCTCAGCAACACTGTAATATAATTCAACTTTCACCCCTTTAATTTTAAAAACAACCTTTTTCTCTCCTCCTTCAACAAACACCCCTTTCCTCTTCATAAACTCCTCAATCTTCTTTTTATCTTTAGCAACAAGAACAATATCAATATCAACTGGCTCTTTTTCTTTCCTTCTAATGCTCCCAGCAATCTGAATTTTTTTGCAATAAGGACTAAGCTCTTTAACAAGCTCCTTTGCAAGTTTTAAAACAAAACTCCCTTTCCTTGTCATAACAATTCTCCCTTTTTTTAACACTCTTCTTTTTTTCATATATCTTAAAAAATAAACAGGTATTTAAAATTATTTAGGAATTGGAAAACTATTCCTTAAGTCATAATCTTTATAATTATCAAATGCATAAATTTCCCTTATTCCTGTTTTAGAATTATCTTTAAAAAAATAATCTGCAAAATTATTAAGAGGCATTGCTCCTTCTGCAATTAATTGCTCCTTAGTTTTTTTCTCTTCTATTTTTATTTCTAAATTATCATCCATATTAAAATGACATCCTCCCACGCATAAATGCGTGGGTTTCCTTAGTATCATCCTAATTTTAAACTACACATAATAGAGCTAAGCTTCTCATTTGTATAGCTAAAAGTTTTATACATTATTGATACCACATTCTAAAGAATGTGGATTTCTTATGAAATTAACAAAAATTTTATTTATAAATATAATTATCATTAATACTAACTATCGCCGATTATTTTAACAAGAACTCTTTTATTTCTCCTGCCGTCAAATTCTCCATAAAAAATCTGCTCCCAGGGTCCAAAATCCAACCTGTTATTGGTAATCGCAACAACAACTTCTCTTCCCATGATTGTCCTCTTTAAATGAGCATCTGCATTTGTTTCTCCTGTTTTGTGATGTTCATAATCTAATTTCTCTGGAGCCAATTCCTCAAGCCAATTCATAAAATCCTGTTTCAATCCAGATTCTTCGTCATTAATAAAAACAGAACTTGTAATATGCATTGAATTCACAAGGACAATTCCTTCTTTAACTCCTGATTTTCTAACTGCTTCCTCAACCCTGTCAGTAATATTCACAATCTCTTTTTCTTTTTCTGTCTTAATCATAATATATTTTGTATATGCTTTCATTTTTTAATTTAAATCTTTTTATGCTTTAAATTATATTCTTAGCAGTTTAATTTTGCCCCTGCATATTTTAATATTTTTATAAGTTATAAAGTAATGTAATTAATTCATTTTTCATTTTATAATAATCCCAATATTTTCATCTTTATAAAAAATGAAAACAGGAAATTATCATGTAATAATCTCAATTCCGTCCCTGTGCTTCAACTTATGCTCTTTACCAACTGCTTTTTTTGTTTTTACATCAATCGCTTTAATAAAATTATCACCTAAATCAGTATGAACAGCATAAGCAAAATCCAAAGCAGTGCTACCTTCAGGAATTAAAAAACAGTCTGGTAAAATATTGCCTTTTGAATCAGCAAGCTTATGAACCCCTGCTGGAAAAACAGCAATATATTTTAACAAATCAAACACAGCAGAATTTAAAACCTGTTGAATCCCTGTATTTTTGTAAACATCTAAAACATTTTTTTTAATACTTTCCAAAGCCTCTTTTTGCTTGCTGCTAACTTCCTTGATTATTTCAAAATCTTTATCCCCAGGGATATATTTAATTAATTTATGATAATTGGCTTCACGCAAGGCAAGTTCTGAATCAGCAGAACAAGGAATAATAATAAGTTCTGGATAAGCTTTTTTCATATTATCTAAATTAGCTTTTGCACTAGGCCTGTCACATTTATTCGCTGCAATAATCATCGGCTTGCTTATATGTCTTAAATCATGTGCAAACTTTAAAAGCTCTTCATCATTCCATTTAGCAGGTTGTTCTACATTATAATTTCCTTTTCTAATAACATCTTTAACATCTGCTTCCAAGACTTTTAAACCTGAAAATTGCCCTGCTATTGACTGAGCAAATTCCTGTTTGCTTCCTTGAATTTGTTTAGAAAAACTTTTCCAAACTTTTTTTAAAATCCTTAAATACCACATATCTAATTCATTTTCAAGCATTTCAATATCATTTATAGGATTATAACCCTGAGTAATTTTTCCTTCTGCGCCTGTTTCACCTGAAATATCTACAATATGAATAAGGGCATTTGCAGATGTTAAATCATCTAAAAACTGATTTCCTAATCCTTTTCCCTTACTAGCTCCTTCTACAAGTCCTGCAACATCCATTAATTCAACAGGAACAAATCTCTGTCCATCCACGCAATAACCCTCCCTTGGATTACACTGCACACCAAGCTCTTTATCAATACAATCAATTCTGACATAACCAACACCATGATTTGGTTTTATTGTTGCAAATGGATAACTTGCAATTAAAACATTTGCTAAAGTGCATGCTTTAAAAAAAGTTGATTTTCCGCATGATGGTTTTCCTATAAGCCCAATTAACATTTTAAGATTCTTTATTTTTAATTATATTATAAACTTCTTTAATTTTATTTTCTAATTCTTTCATATCTTTATTATTAATTAAATTATAATCAGCAAGCTCCATACATTTTCCAACTTGTTGCCCATACTCAAGTTCGTTTTCCCCAAAATCCCTTTTGTCTATTTTTAAAAATTCTTTCCATGTTTTAGGGTCACTAAACTTTGCTCTTTTTAAAAATCTTTTAAATCTAATTTCCTGAGGAGCATCAATAGAAATAAGAACAAAACCAGGAATCTTTCTTAACTCCTCAA
Organism: Candidatus Dojkabacteria bacterium; assembly: GCA_017610445.1. GTDB lineage: Archaea > Nanobdellota > Nanobdellia > Pacearchaeales > GW2011-AR1 > ARS1285. Next base: position 2,074 of record JAFCCB010000023.1, on the reverse strand, counting down.
TCTCTCCTGGATTTCTAATTCCATCAATTATATAATTCTTCCCAGACACAACCTTCTCTCTTGCTCTTTTTCCTAAAACCCCTACACCTTCTTCTTCTCTTAATTTATTTCCATAATCCTGTAAATTTTTTCTTGTAATCTCAATCCCTTTTTCTTTAAGCTCTTCTCTAAGAAAATAAGATAAAGAATAATAAATAAATCCCTTTTCTTCAAAATACCTGGAAAATGTTCTTTTTCCAGCAGCAATCCTGGCAGTTAAACCAATTATCATAAAAATATAATAAAGAAAAGAGTTTTTATATTTAACCTAAATTATTTCTCACTTAAAAAAGCATATTCTCACTAGCTCATTAATTATTCTTAGAAAATTGCCAGATATTAAATAAATCCCTGCTTATATGACATCCTCTCCACGCTAAAGTGCGAAGTTTCCTTTTTAATATCTATTTACAATTTTTAGCTACACAAAACAGAGCTTAAGATTCTCATCTATATATCTCAAAGTTTTGCACATTATTAATACATATCATAAATGATATGGATTTCTTCTGCATTTTAAAAATCTATCTTTTTAAATTTTAACATCCCTCAAATTAACAGCACAAACCAAGAAAAAGCTTTATATATATTGTTAATCTCAAAATCTCATGAGCCTGTAGCTCAGTCTGGTTAGAGCACTGCTCTTATAAGGCAGGGGTCCTCGGTTCAAATCCGAGCAGGCTCATATTTATATTTTCTCAAAGAAAATATAAATGACATTCTCTCTAAACTAAAATGTATAGTTTCCTTAGTCTCTCTACAATTTTATTTATACACAAGAGAGATTAAGATTCTCATCAAAACATTTTAAAACTTTATAAATTATTGATACAATATTCTAAAAAATAGAGATTTAATCTGCAATTCAAAAATTCTTAAACTAAACAATCACCCAAAAAATTATTCCTCTTCAGATTCTCTAGCTAAAAAAGCCCACCAAGGTTTTTTAACAGAAATTATTTCTCCTGTTTCAGCGTCAATTTCTGTTTTAATCTGCATCTTTTTCCTAAACAACCAGATTAATTTTGAATGTCTTTGAATCTGCATTTCATAAGCTAATCTTGTTGCATTTGTCTCATTGCCTGCCTTTCTTTTCAAAGCAACTTCTTTTAATTCAATAGAACAATTATTTGATTCATTGCAAACTTTTAATCTCAATCTTTGCAAAGCTGTCTCAGAAGCAACATTAGGCATAATCTTAATTTCTGCATTTCTCCCATTTTTTAATTTGACTTTTAATTTTGTTTTATTTTGAACTTGCTCCTGTATTAATTCACAATCACAATCAGCAGAAACATTTCTTGCTCTTAATCGAATCTTATTATTTTTCATTAATTTTAATTTAATTCTATTTCCTATTTGGTTTTCTACCTCTTTTTCCACTCCAATTTTTAATTTATCTCTTAAATTTAATCCTGCCCCAGCTACTTCATCTTTATTTCCAGAATTACCTGCACTATTTCCAGCTAAAACAGCATTGCCCTGAATTTCACTATCACTATTTCCTTGTTCAGCAACAACTAATCCAATAAAGCCCGCTAACAAAATTCCGACAATCAATCCTAACACTATCTTTTTCATATAATCCCAATTAATCTCTCTTTTAAATCCTTTTCTAAATATCTTAAAATAAAAAAATAAAAAATAAAAAATTTAAGCTCTATTAGCAATTGCTAATACAACACTCACAATAGTTAATATAACCACTATCCATCCTGCAATAACTGTAATTACAGCAGGTATCCATCTAACAGGTAATACTCCATCAACCATTCCAAAACCAACTGCCAAAGACACCAACACTCCAGTTATCCATGCAATCACATTAACTAAATTTGTTATAGGTTTTCCTTTTGCCATTTAACACCTCCTTTTACTTAATAAATAAGAATTTCCTTTTTATAAATCTTTGTAAAATATCGGCTCTGTTGAAAAAGTCCTCAGGGTAAAATATATCTACCCTGAAAACTAAGTGTTATCGAGGTGATAACACTATGGTAAAAGAGGTTAAGTTAGTTAAAAAAGTTAATCAGTT
>JAFCCB010000022.1 GCA_017610445.1 Candidatus Dojkabacteria bacterium | reverse complement strand
AATCAACTCCAACCATTTATTAGGATTTTTTAATTTAATATTAGTAGCTAATTCATAACCAAACATCATCTCAAAAGTTTTAAATACCAAATTAACATCATTATAACATGGAAAAAAAGAATTTTGATTATGATGATTTAACAGATAGTTTGTTTATTTCTAGAAAAGAAGACGGAGAGAGAGTTCAGGGAAGTGCTGAAATTGGAAACTTGATTATTGATTTTACAAATAAAGGGAAAATAATTAATGTAGAAATTTCTGGGATTTCAAAATTTCTTGAGAAAATGAAAATAAAATCTGAGATTTTAGAAGAATTAGAATCTGCTAAATTAATTTTAGAACAACAAGGTAATGCAGTAGCTATTTGGATATTTTTACAACCAAAAATGCAGGAAGTTCAAGCCATACCTTTAGCAACAATCCCTTTAGCGAGACCCTCTCCTCTTGCTTGTTAATCTTATTGAACTTTGCCATTTTCTATATCTAATTATAGCATTAACAAAAAGAGTTTTATTTTTTAAAGGAATAAAACATAATTTCAAAGTTCTTGTATTACTTAATTCATAATATAAGTCATACCCAATATCTGTTTTATGTTTTCTTTTATCAATTAATTTAATCCTTTCTATTAGGGGAAATGTCTTATCAATAAATTCTTCTGAGATATCTCTTAAAATAATTCTGTTATAGAAATGGTGTTTTAATAATTTTATTGTTCTTAATCAAATTAAAGATTTTATTAATATTTTGTTTTTCTGTATATTGCTCTAAAATATCATTCTCTTTTATCATAAAATAAGTAATTTAAAACAATATTTAAATTGTTTTGAACACCCCAAAACATTTAATAATCCTTATACTTTAATCAATTAATAATCTTATAATAATAAAGAGATGAAGAACAGTATAGTGTGTGATAAGTTTTATGAGATATTAAAAAACAAAAAAGATGGTGGAGAAAAAAACTAATTATAAAAAGCAAAGTCATGAATCACATATTTGGATTATATTTTGGGGAGTATTTTTTATTCTTCTTGTGATTAATTTTATTGGGCCTGCCTTTGGATTGAAAAATTTATATTGGCATTTGTTTCTTCATATGGGTATAATTATTTTTAGTTTTCTTATTATTATTTATTCTTTAAGACTTCCTGAGAAAGCAATGAAATATGTTATTTTAGGAGGAGTTATTTGGATTATTATTGAAGGTATTTTGTTTTTATCGCATATTTTTGAAGAATATATTTGGTTGCAGTCAAATCTTATTATTTGGTTATCAAGTATTTTTGGAATTTTAATGATAATGAAAGGATTTACGGAGGCTGTTAAATAATGGTTAGTCTTAATGAAATTTTGCAATCAACTAACTCTCTAATTACTGTTAGCATTACTTTAATTGTGGCTCTTTTTATTTTAACTAGAACTATTTTAAATATAATTATTAAAAAAAGAATTAATGTTTTTAGACCTTTTTTTATTTTTGGATTAGGTTTAGGTTTGGTTTCAGGATTTATTTTTTATGATTTTTATGGTGTTGCAATTGATGTTTATGTAATATTAAAATTTGTTGTGATTTTAGGAATATTTTCATTAATTAGAGGAGGTAAAAATTCATAATGGCACCTGTTTTAATTGATTTAGAAATTGTAAAAACAATTGGATTAAGTATTGCTTTCATGGGGGTAATGTTAAGTATTGTTATTATTGGGGTTAGTTTTTTTATTTATAGATTATCAAAAAATAAAGCAAAACAATATCTTAAAATTGCTGGGTTAGTTACTGCTTGGGCTGTTTATATTATTTTAAATACACAACTTTCAGCTGACAGTAGTTATGTTCCTAAGTTTTTTATATATTCAACAGCCCATTTTATTTCAATATTTGTTGGTGTATTAACAATAATTATCTTTTTATTTATGCTTCCTAATTTTTGGAAAAAGAATATTTTTGATAAAAAAATATTAATAATTATAGGAATTTTTGCGGTTTTAGCAATATTAATGAGATTAACTTTTCCATTTTTTAGGGATCCTTATTTAGGGTTATTAAATAGGATTATCATGATTCTTCCTTCAATGCTTGGACTTTTAATGATACTTAAATCTTATATTGAAAAAAATGGTTAATAAAATGGCTCGTGCATTAAATATCTTGGTTTTAGGAATTGTTGTAGTTGCTTTACTTAGTTTTATTGTTATTTGGCAACTTGAAATTGAATCTAAAATGACTGGAGAATCTATTTCTGGATTTGTTACAGGAAGAGCAATTGAATCAGGAAATTTAGAAGGTTTAGAAGTTAGTGTTTTTGTTCCTGAAAAATATCAAAGAGTTCAGGCAGGTGAAATGTTGCAGTTTCAAACTTCATTAAAAAATATCCAAAAATCAGGAAGACATGATATTCAATTAGATTATTATATTAAGAAAAATGAGATTACTATAACTCATAGCAGAGAATTAAAAGCTGTTGAAACTCAGGCAAGTTTTTTAGCTTCAATAAAAGTTCCTGAAGAAACTTTGCCTGGAATTTATAATATAGAAGTTCAAATAAATGAAGAAGAAAGTTCTCTTGCTACATTTTATGTTAAAAGTTCTGATGTTGGGCAGATTAGAACTTATTTAATTATTTTAATTATTGCAATTGTTTTAGTTGGTGGGATGATTACATGGCAATTGCATAGGTTGACAAAGAAAAAATAATTGGTTGATTTTTTATATCTTTTCAAGGATTTCAGTTTTGGAGATGAGATTGCTTTTTGTATTTTTGGTGTGATATTAATAACTTAAAATTTAATAAAATCAAAAAAAACATTTAAATACTCTTTTTTCTTATATATTTTATGAAAAAGGTGATGTTATTTTTAATAATAGGAATGTTTATGATTAGTTTGGCTTATGCTCAAGTTGGTCCTGCTGATGGAACAGGTTCTGAACATGATAAAATGGTTGTTGCAGGAGTGCAAGAAGGAAGTCCTACAGCAGGTGAAGGAATAGGGGCTAAAATTATGACTGGGAATTATGTTGGAGAAGGTAGGCAACAAATAATAATTCAAAAACAATTAAATAATAAATTACAATTAAGAGTTAATAATATTTCTGCGGATTGCAGTCTTAATTTAACTCATGAAATGGTTCAAAATAGAACAAAACTTTATACAAAACTTTCTAATGGGCAAAATGCAGAAGTTAAAGTTATGCCTGATACTGCTTCTGAAACAGCATTACAAAAATTAAGATTAAATGTTTGTTCTGAAGAAAATGAATGTCAGATTGAATTAAAAGAGGTTGCACAAGGTAACCAAGTAAAGGTAGCTTATGAAATGAATATTCAAAAACAATCTAAGTTTTTAGGAATGTTTCAAACAAGAATGAATGTTCAAGCACAAGTAGATGCTGAAACAGGAGAAGTTATTAGAACAAAAAAACCATGGTGGGCTTTTTTAGCAAGTGAAGAAGATGAGCTTGAAGAAGAATAATTTTAAAGAGGGTTCTATATTATTAAAATAATAGTCTTATTTAGATAAAGTTATGTGGATGATAACAGAGCTAGATAAATAGTAGAATGCACTTAAAATTTTGATAAGATATCAAAACAACAAATTTAAATAAGTTAAAAACTAAATAATATAGAGGTAAGAAAGAGATGAATAAATGAAAGTAAGTACAATATTAATTATATTATTTTTCCTTGTAGGATTAATTGCAAGTATCAGTGGAACAAGTTATCATTATTCTCAAACAAACAAGGTTGTTGAAGGGCAGGTTTATGAACATCTTGAAAGTTTTGCACAATCAAGGGGGAGGAATATTGAAACACTTTTAGATAATAAAAAAGTCCTTATTAGAGAGTTAACTTTAATTGGTAAAGTTGGAAAAGTGTTATTAGATTCTTCTGAAGAGGATATTCTTGCTGTTAATGAGAGGTTGCAAAAAACAGTTGATTCAATTGAAGAAATTCAAAGCATTAGTGTTGTAGATAAATCTGGAATTATAATTGCTGGAACTAATTCTCAAATGATTGGAAAAGATAAAAGTAATGATGAGAGATTTTTAAAGGCAGGTAGTGGAGAAATTGCAATAAGTGAAATCCATTTTTCTTCTGAAGGAAAACCTGTTTTAGGTTTGGCTTCTCCTGTTAATAAGAATAATGAAATTATTGGTTTTATTTTTATGAGAATTAATATAGAAAGTAGTTTATTTCCATTATTATTAGATAAAACTGGTTTAGGTGAAACCGGTGAAACATATTTAGTAAATTCTGAAGGTTATGCAATTACTCCATTATTATTTGTTGAAGATGCTGTTTTAAAATGGAAAATTGATACTATTAATTCAAGAAATTGTTTTTCTCATGAACATGAAAAAGAAGTTGGATGGGTAGAGCATGAAGAAATTCAGAAATTTTTAAATTATAAGGGTGAAAAAGTTATTGGTGGCCATGATTATATTCCTGAAATGAAATGGTGTTTGCTTGCTGAAATAGATGAAGCAGAAATTTTAGGAAAACAGAGAGTTTTATTTCAAAAAACTGCTTTGACAATTATTATTTCTATTGTGATTATAGTAACATTAATTGGATTTTTTATTGGTAAATTTATTGATGAAAGAGTTGTTTTAAAGAAAGGGAAGAAAAGCCTTTGATTTTAATATCTTAAAATTGTTAGAGTACTAATATATAAAAAATAATTAAAAATAAAAAACATCTGCTGAGAAATTTTCAAAGATTATGGATAAGATAGAGAATAAAATTTGATGGTTGTAGGAAAACTTTAAATAGTTTAATTGATTAAAAAATTAAAAGATGATATTTGAACAATGTAAGTGGATTTTTGAATCAGGAAGTATTAATAATATTAAGGAATTATTTCCTTTTGCAGGCAGTTTTGCTGGGGGGATGATTGGTGGTACTTTAACAGCAATTACAATAATGACTGCTTTGTTTTTTTTTATAGGAATTTATATTTATTCTTCTCTTGCGTGGTATACAATTGCTAAGAAATTAAAACATAAAAAACCATGGCTTGCTTGGATTCCAATAGTAAATATTACATTAGCTTTACAACTTGGGGGATTTCATTGGGCTTGGATATTCCTTCTTTTAATTCCTATTTTTGGATGGATAGCTTTATTTGTGATAGTGATTATTGCTCATTGGAGAATTTTTGAAAAGAGAAAATATCCTGGTTGGTTTAGTCTTTCAGTAATAATTCCTAAAGTTGGAGGAATCCTATATTTAATTGCAATAGGATTTTTAGCTTGGGAAAAAGGTACTAAAAGAAGATAATTTTATTTTTTAATATTTGATAATATTTTAAGTTTTGGAGATGAGTTAATTAAGATTTGAAAACTGATATGTGTAACTTTGTTTTTAATAAGATATCAATAAATTTTTATATGAGGGTTTGTTAATAGGATTATGAAAAAAACATTTACATCTGAAGAGGCAAAAGAAATTGGCGAACAACTTGGTGTTGATTGGAAAAATTATAATGTTGAACAGTTTAGAATGGGCATGGATGTTGAATTAGAACATGGAACTGTTGATGCAAATACAAATGTTACTGATGATGATGCTTTAATCACAGGCAAGATTGCTCTTGCTCATCTTAATGAATTTCCTGATTATTACACTCGGTTGGAGAAGATGGAAGAAGAGGGTGAGAGAGCTTTGAAGGAAAAAGAGTGATATTTTTTATATTTTAAGATTAGTCTTGCAAATAAGGATTGATTGTATAATTTTATTCTTAATAAAATATTAATATAATTGTTCTTTTAATTAAATAAAAAGATTCTTAATCCAACCACCAATTAAATGTGTTGTGATTATAACAAATACTGCAATAATTAAATGTTCTGCAATTGCTTTTGCTGGGCTTAAATCTTTTTGTTTGGCTATATAAAAACTAAAAATTGTTAATAAAAATAAACCCCAGATTATACTTATTATAATTGCTGTTTGAAGCTGGAAAAATAATATTGGGATGATGAAAGTTAATGCAAATATTAGTTTAAATAAAAAAGTAGAAATTGTACTTTCCCATATTTCTTTTGTCTTAATAGTTTTGCTTCCTGCTTCTTCTGAAATATGAATTCCTAAAGAATCTGACATTGCATCTGCAATTGCAATAATTAAAATTCCTCCAAGAACAATTGATTTTGAATTAGTTCCTGCATCTAATCCTACAATTAATCCTAAGGTTGTAATTATCCCTGATGTTAAACCAAAACCAAACCCTTTTCTTATTGATATTTTCATTTTATTTTCTATTTATATTATTAATATTTAATTTAAATAATTATCCAATAATCCCCTAAGAATGAAGTTTTGAAAAAGAGATTTTTTTAAGCTAGTGGTTGATTTATGTAACTTTTCTTTTATAATTTATGAATATGAAATTATTTTCTTATAACAATTTATTCTATTAGATTTCTTTTTAAAACAACTAAAAATTTTCATATTTTTGAGCCAATTGAAGAAGAATATTTATCAATAATAAATTATTCAAGAACGCATAAAAATTTTATTCTAACTCGCCTGTAAAATCTTCCAACTCTGCTGTGAAAGGAATTTTTTTTGCTTTACAAAATTCTCTTGCTAAAATAAAAAGAATACAACCAATTGATTTTTTTGCTTTGTTGTTGCAGGGGATTATTTTGGTGATTTTTTTTGTGAAATTATTTGTGTCGCATAATGAGATTACAGGTTTTTTAAGCCGTGCAGTGTCAAATAATGCATTTTTATCTATCCAAGGGTCGCAGATTATGGTTAATTCTTTTTCAAAGAAATTTTCTAATTTTAAGTTAGTAGTTATTCCAGGCGGGTATTTTTTTGTGAAGGTTTTTATCCCTGTTATTTCTTCAAATTTTTTAGCAGCATACCAACCAGCTTCTCTTTTGCAAACCAAATAAATTTGTTCTGGTTCATATTTAATTAGAAAATCAATTGCTTCTCTTAATTTCTCGTCGATTGCAACAGTATTTATTACTGCTAATCCATCTGCTCTTCTTTTGTAAACATATTTCCTCATATGAGGAGTTATTACTTTTGTCCCCAAATGCACTGCACATTTTATGTAATCTTCTAATGGAATAAGTGTTTTTTCTATTTTTTGTTTTTTTATTTCTTTTGCTTCTTTTTCTATTTCTTTCTTTGTTATTTTTTTTGATATTTTTTGAATTTCTTTTTCTTCTGCCAAAGGTGTCTGTGCTTTCTCTTCCCCGATTTTTTCTTTAGGTTTTTTAAATTTGGCTGGTTCCTTTTCTTTTTCTCCTTCTTTTTTTATTTTTTCTTTTAGTTCTTCAGCTAAACTTTTCAAAGTTATTTTTTGTTCTTGTTCCATAGAATTTTATTGGAGATTTGGTTTATAAATGTTATTGAGAGAATGATTTTATTTAAAGAAAAATATTCCAATATGTTTCAATCATTTCATCTGCAATAAATTGGATAAGCTCAAAATAATCTTCTTTATTTGTGTTCTGAGGTGCAGTTTTATCAACTTTTCTTAACTCTTTAAGATATGCTTCATGAGTTTTTTTATGAATTATCAAGGGAGGATATTTATTTTTTAAAAGAATATAATTTAAAATCATTCTGCCTGTTCTCCCATTTCCGTCCATAAAAGGATGAATTTTCTCAAATTTGTGGTGAAATAAAACAGCTAAAACTAAAGGATGTAACTTTTTTTTAAATTTATTGTGCCATTTTAATAATAAACCCATATCTGTTTTTACATAAGGGGCGGGGGTTGATTTAAAATTAGCATTAATAACCCTAACATCTCTTGTTCTATATCCTGCTCTAACATCAATATTATTCATTAGTTCCTTATGTATTTTTATTATTAAATCATTGGTTATATCTTTATTTGTTTTAATCAATTTAAAGAAAATTTTTTCTGTATTCTGCAAATCGTAAATTTCTCTTAAAGTTTTATTCTTGGGGGTTTTTCCTTCATCTAAGAGATTTCTTGCTTCTTCAAGAGTAATTGTGTTTCCTTCTATTGATGTAGTGTTATAAGCAAATTCTATAATAAAATTCTTTAAAATTTCTTCTTTTGTGAGAGGGTTTTGTTTTTGAAATTTTTTAAGATAATGTAATTTACAAGCTTCTATTTCAGTAAGTTTTTTATTAAGAAAAGGGTCTTTTTTCAATTTTGATTTTGTTATCCTATCAACATAATAATTAGATTCAAGAAAATTGTTAATTGTTTTATACGCTTTTCTTATCTTATCTTTATATTGTGGAAGATGTTCTAATGATTTTTTGACTGCCTCAATAGAGTTTCCTAAATAAGCTAAATCTTTTACTACTATTTTTTTACCTTTTCTTTCTGAGATTCTTAAGTAATAATATGGTTTTTTTCCTATTATTTTTTTGTAAATATATGCCATATTAATCTTAAAAAAATAGACTTTATAAATCTTACCCTTTACAAAGTAATATATTGATGTAGAGGGTAAAGGGTTTTTTGGTTTTGGATTATATGATTTGAAGGGAGTGGTTTGTGAATGTTATGGAGAAATTAATTCTGCTAATGCAATCATGAAAGGACTTGAAATTTATTATAATTTCATTAGAATTCATCAAGCAATAAAAAAATGTCCTTATGAACTTGCTACTGATATTAAATTAAAAAATCCTAATAAATGGTTAGCACTTATTAGATTAACAAACTAATCTTATACTTCCACCTTCAAAAGTCCTTAATTACATCTTGGCATGATTCTATATTGTCTATCCTTCTCTGTCAGAAGCCGTATACTTGGAGAACGAGATTCTGCTTGAACTGGGTTCCCTGTAACATATTGCCCAGCTACTTCTGTATCCTCTACCTCTTTATCTCCCAAGCCAATAAGTCCTGTTAAACCGTTTACTTTTTCCATATTATACTTAAGGGATTGTTATTTAAATAATTTTCTATATGATAATTTCAATGTAAAAATCTTCCTACTTTAAGTCCCTCAACTTAACAGCAAAATTAAGTCCCTAATTTTTGAGATAGCACAACCTTTAAATACCCTCGGAAACATATTTTTTTGTAAAATGTTAATAACATTAACTAGATATGATTGCCTTAAATTTTTTATTTTAAGGGATGATGAAGTAGAGTAGTCATTAGTTGTATATTTTAGGTTATATTATTTATTAAATCCAGTTTATCCTGCTGGCGGATGCGGCTATCTGGCTTATATTTAGACATGCAAGTTTCTTTTTTGATTCGTCATTAGAGAGCGAACTGCTCAGTAACACGTAGCTAACTTACCCTTAAGTCAAGAATAACCTCGGGAAACTGAGGCTAATGCTTGATAGAAAATATTTTCTGGAATGATTTATTTTTGAAACTCGAGCTTAAGGATGGGGCTGCGGCTGATTAGGTTGTTGTTGGTGTAAGAGACTAACAAGCCGATGATCAGTAAGGGCTCTTAGCGGAGAGGCCCTGAGAAGGAATCTGAGACACTATTCCTAGCCTTACGGGGTGCAGCAGTCGAGGAAATTTTACAATGCTCGAAAGAGTGATAAAATAAGCCAGAGTGTTTCTCTTAGAGAAACTTTTTTTTGTTGTAAAAAAACAGAAGAATAAGGACTGGGCAAGACCGGTGCCAGCCGCCGCGGTAATACCGGCGGTCCAAGTTGCATCCATATTTATTGGGTCTAAAACATTCGTAGCTTGTTTTATAAGTTTCTTGTGAAATCCTATATCTTAAGTATAGAACGTGCAAGAAGTACTATATTACTAGAGACCGGAAGACGCAAAGAGTATGATTGAGGTAGCGGTTAAATGCATTAATCTTAATCAGACTAACAATAGCGAAGGCACTTTGCGAGTACGGATCTGACAGTGAGGAATGAAGGCTAGGGGCGCAAAAGGGATTAGATACCCCTGTAGTCCTAGCAGTAAACACTGCTCACTAAACATCAGTACCTCCTCGAGAGGTATTGGTGCTGAAGGGAAGCCGAAGAGTGAGCTACCTGGGAAGTATAGTCGCAAGGCTGAAACTTAAAGGAATTGGCGGGGAGGCACTACAACCGGTGACGCGTGCGGTTTAATTAGATTTTACACCGTAGCAGAATGAAGGTCAGTCTAAAGGGCTTACCTGACACGCTAAGAGGAGTTGCATGGCCGACATAAGCCTGTGTCGTGAGATGAGTTGTTAAATCAATTAACAGGCGAGACCCTTGTGTTTAATTGCTATTATAGAACATTAAACAGACTGCCTTGGCAACAAGGAGGAGGGTGGGGGCAATGTTAGGTGGGTACAGCCCGAATCTTCTGGGCTACACGCGCGCGGCAATGTCATATTCAATGAGATGCAACTCTGAAAAGAGAAGCTAATCCCATAAAGTATGGCCTAGTGCAGATTGAAGTTTGTAACTTAACTTCATGACGATGGAATCGGTAGTAATCGGGTGTTATCAGCGCCCGGTGAATATGTCACGGCCTCTTGCACACACTGCCTGTCAAACCAACCGAGTTATGCTTTGGTGAGGTCTTTCGAGAACAAACCTCGGTATGACAAGGTAGGTTAAGTCAACACAAGGTATCTGTAGGGGAACCTGCAGATGAATCACCTCCTAAAAATATTTAACTAGTAATTTATAAAAATATTATGTTCTAAAGATGAGGAGCTTAAGCTACTAATAATGGAACTTAATTATTTTGAGAGTTATTGGTTATGAAAGAATTATGATAACAACAGATTGCTCTACTCTAGTTAATGAAAAATTTATAACTTGTAAAAATATCACACTTGGAAGATGAGAAGAGTAAGTTGCCCATAATTAAGCTTAATAATTTGTAAAATATAAAAATAAATAATATTCAAACCAAAACGGGCCCATAGTCCAGTGGCAGAACACCTCGTTTGCAACGAGGAAATCCGTGTTCGATTCACGGTGGGTCCACTTTTGCTAATGCAAGATTTAGTAAAAAATAAAATGGATAACTCAATTTGGAACACACCAGAAAATAATTATAGAATAAGACAGGGCTTTGGTCCTGAAATAGCAGTAGGAAAGACAGAGAAATGCAACCTATATAATCCCAGTAAACCAAATGAAGAGATACCAACTTCAGATAATATAACATTAACAGAGATTAATACAGGTAAAAAAATAACAGTACCAAAAGAATTATTAGAGCCAAGGAAAGGGGATTTAATAGATTAATAAATCACAAATCATGTTCACACACGTGAAAAATTCGGCGACGAATTAAAACATCTGATGATGAAGTTCCAGAGATGTTTTGGAGTGGAGTTGAGATTGGGTAGTGTTAGAAATAAATGCCACAGCATTTATTTTTTATATTCAATTTATGACACAGGTAAAGAACAACTTAGCTTATTAGAAGATATTCTATTCTTGATACTGTTAGATGAATAGCTTGGTTTAAACTGTGATGAAGGACGTGGCAAGCTGCGATAAGCCTGAGGGATTTGCATGCAAAATTTGAACTCAGGATTTCCGAATACGACAACGTGTTTAATCTGAGAAGATAATATACGCTGGGAATTGAAACATCTTAGTACCAGCAGGAAAAGAAAATAAATTTAATTATACCCTTAATAGCAGCGAGCGAAAAGGGCATAGGGCAAACTGAATCTACTTTTGAAAAGGAGTTAGAGATGTGGTGGGCTATAGTTCTAAGTCAAAGTGTTGAAATTTTCTGGAAAGAAATGCCTCAGAGAGTGAAAGCCTCGTAAATGAATTTGATATGAATATGCCTAAAAGAGTAGGGCTTCCTAGATTAGAAGTCTGAAAAAGAGAGTTAAAAGACTTGAAATCTAACAGTTACAGTTTGTTACTGCTCTTCGGAGTTGTAACGTACGTCTTGAAAAACGGGCCAAGGAGTTTATTTAAGTGGCAAGGTTAATATTTGAAGCCATAGCGAAAGCGAGTATGAAAATGCGTTAGTTACTTGGGTAAGACCTGAAGCCAGATGATCTAATCATGAGCAAGGTGAAGTTTTCCGAAAGGAAAATGGAGGCCTGAACCATTGTGTGTACATGCACTTGGATGACTTGCGATTAGGGGTGAAAAGCCTATCTAATCTGGCAATGGCTGGTTCCTGTTGAAATATGCCTTCGTATAGTCTCATTATTGTTTTCTTATGGTGTAAAGTACGGATAGTTTGTGCAGAGGGTTTTTCCTACGGCAAACTTTCCAACTCAGAAATTATAAGATGCAGATAATGGGAAACAAGGGCAGCGCGTAAGGTGCTGTTCTGAGACCCGAACAAGGGAGACTATGGTTAAGGTCCTAAAGTTTATGTTAAGTGTTTAAAAAGGCGTCTTAAACCTGAGACACTAAGAATGTAGACATAGAAGCTGTCATCATTTAAAGAAAGCGTAACAGCTCACTTATTGAGGTTTGAGGCCCTGAAAATGGACAGGGCTAAAACATAATACCGATACCATGGGCATACTCACTGAGTATTGCGGTAAACAGGCGTCTTTTCTGTTTAGAAGTTTTTTCGAAAGAAAGAATGGAACGGGAAGGAATGAGAATCTTGGCAGGAGTAGGAACAGATTTTGCTGAAAATCGCAAAATATCGTAAGGGCAAGGTTTCCTTGGCAATATCAATTAACCAAGGGTTAGTCAGCGCCTAAGATGTTTCTTAATTTAAAACATCGACGGACAACAGGTTAATATTCCTGTACCTTGCAAATTTTATGACATAATTTGTTTTAGGATAAGCGTGCTTTTGAAAAAAAGTTTGTGCAGAGAAACTATGGAGCGTAATGCTTAGATGTAGTTGAATTTGTATAATGAAAATCGCTGATTCCAGGAACCAGTGAAAAGATTATGTACTGAATTTGTTTGGCTGTACCCAGAATCGACACAGATGCCCTAGCTTAGAAGGCTAAGATATGAAAGTTTAATCTGGTTAAGGGAATTCGGCAACATTAGCCCTTTATCTTCGGTATAAGGGGTGTCTATATTTGTTTTATTAGAAATATTAAGGCATTTATAGATCTCAGTAACAAAGATGGTTCGACTGTTTATCAAAAACATAGCTGATTGCTAATCTGAAAAGACTTGTATAATCGGTGAGACCTGCCCAGTGGTGGTGTCTAAAACCGCGTTTCAACGCGGCTAAGGTCCATCAAACGGCGGGCCTAATTCCTGAGGCTCTTAAGGTAGCGTAATACCTTGTCGTCTAAATGGCGACTTGCATGAATGGTTTAACGAAATTGTCACTGTCCCTAACTAGAATCTTCTGAAATTATTGTCTGGTGAAAAGACCAGAGATACCTAATGGGAAGCTAAGACCCTGTGGACCTTTACTGCAACTTGTTGTTGTAAATTTATGTTGAGTACATAGAATAAGTAGGAGAATACGCGTAGTTTCGGCGAGGCGGCTCACAATATGTAATACTACTTACTTTTTGTAAATTTACTTACTCTTTTAGGGGACATCAGCAGGCAGGCAGTTTGGCTGGGGCGGCACCCCTCTGAAAAAATATCAGAGGGGCCTAAAGACAAGCTCATCCAGGTCGGAAATCTGGAGCAGAGTGTAAGGGCAAAAGCTTGTCTAACTGTTTTTTGAAAAGCAAGAAAAGCAGAATTGAAAGATGAGCCTAACGAACCATTGAAGACTTTTAATGGGTCTCAATTGTGACAGAAAAGGTACCCCAGGGATAATTGGGTTGTCTCGCCTGATAGTTCATATTGACGGCGAGGTTTGCTACACCGCTGTCGGCTCTTCCTAACCTGGTCGTGCACAAGCGACCAAGGGTGATGGAGTTCACAGATTAAAAGGAATCGTTAGCTGGGTTAAGATCGTCGTGAGACAGATTGTATGATATCTATTAGGTATGTTGTTGTCTGAGTGGAAGGATCCTGTAGTACGAGAGGAACCAGGGTTCGATGCCTCTGGTGTAACAGTTGTTATGAGCACGCTGTGCAGCTACGCATTATATGGATAAGCGCTGAAAGCATCTAAGCACGAAGCCATCCGCAAAACGCGATAACAAAGGCCGTCGAAGAAGACGACGTTGATAGAGTTGGTGTGTAAGTTTCAAGGCAACGAGAAATTCAGCACGCAACTACTAAAAGCCACATTTGAATATCAAAAAAAGTTTAGTTGTTCTTTACCTGTTTTGATTTAATAATTCTAAAAAAGTTTTTATATTGTCCTTTCATATTAATATTATGCAAATAGATTTTTACGAAGAATTTCCAACCAAAGAAAACTTGAAAAAATTAAAATTAATTAATTGGGAATCAAAAGTTTTTATAGCAGTTAATTCTGTAGAAGAATTTCAAAAATTTGAAAAGCAGGCTAAAAGAATAAATAAAAAAATAACCTATGCTTGCTGGCCGATTATTAAAAATTCTTATTGGATTTCTCCTTTCTCCAACACAAAAGATTTAATTGAATTATTTAAAGAATTGAATAAATATGATAATCATTTATTAATAGATTTAGAATTGCCTATAAAAAAAATTCTTATTCTAAAAAACATTTTTTGGTATCTTAAAAATAAAAAAATTATTAAAAAATTCTTAATAGAAAACAGAAAAAGAATTACAACCGCACAATTTCCTTCTTCACTTATTTCTTTATTTATGAAATTTTTAGGTTTGGATTATAATATTAAAACAGAAAAAAGTTTGATGTGGTATTCAAGTATGGATTCTTCATTTATGAACAAAAATATAAAGAAACATTTAAGCAAATTAAAAAATAAAAATAATTATTCCATAGGTTTAGGAACAATTGCTCTTGGTGTTTTAGGAGATGAACCAATTCTTTCACCTGAAAATTTTGAAAAAGATTTGCAATTTGTTAAAACTGTTGGTTTTAATAAAGTTATAATTTTTAGGTTAGGTGGATTGAATAAAGAGTATATAAAAATAATAAAAAGGTTTTTAAAGTGATATTTTCTTAATTTTATGTGAGCGGGATAGCTAACTTGCGGAGTTCAGCTGTTAAATCAGCAGATGTTGGAAATGAATGTTGAATTCTGAGGAAGGTCTGCCCATTATTAATATAACCATCCACGAAAGTGGCTTGTTGTGAAGCAAAGCTCTGGTATAGAAACGACACAGCCCATTCAGAGCGGTGAACTCTTGGAGGAAGCTAAGAAGAATGGGATTTGCTGGAACGAACATCTTGGTTAATGCAAGTCTGTATAAAGACGCTAAGTAAAATGTTAGCACAAACTTTTCCATAAGGAAGTTTGACAAAAGGTGGCCTATTTCCCACTCACAATTTTTTAGAAATATATATAAATCATAAATAACTCTTAAATTATGTGATGAGGAATAAAAATTAAATGTTTTATAAGGTTTGATAAATAACATCCCACACATAAATGTGCAGGTTTCCTGAGTATCTCTAAAAATACTAAACCATATATAACAGAGATTAAACTACTCATCAAGTTTGAAGTTTATAAATTATTAGAACTACATGTTAAAGTATGTGGATTTAATATAATTAAAAAATGGGATTAAAAAGAGAAGTAAGTTTATTTTTGGGAATCACTGGATTAATTTTAATGATTTTTTCAATGCAAAAAATTCAAGCAATAACAGGTATGGTAATTGGTACAAATTTAACTTCAAAATTTCTTGGGATTTTTGGATTTGTACTAATAATCACTGTAATTATTATTCAAAAATATGAATTAAGAAAGAAAAATAATTCTTAATCACTAATCTATAAAATATTAACGAGAACTACTAAGAGAATATATTAATAATTGAATATTAGAATATAAAAATTAAAATAATCCTTTTATTGTGTGCTGGAGAATAGAAAAGTTTATATAATATAATATCTTATATTCTATTATGAAAGAAAAATTTGTTAAAAGCGTAAAAAAATCTGGAACAAGTTTGGCTATTAATATCCCTTCCGAAATAGTTAAATTGATAAAAATAAAGGAAGGAGATTTTCTAAGAGTAGAAATAGAAAAAATAAGATGAAAATAACTCTGGGAATAGCAGAGCTAATCGGAGCTCTAATTGGTGATGGATATATTTATAGAAAAAATAGAAAATATCAGATAGGTATAGTTGGAAGTCCTCTGACAGATAAGGAATACCTTAAAAAATTAAAAGAACTTATTTCTCAGGAATGGAAAAAGGCAGTTAAGATAAAATTAAGATCAGGAGCATTAAGAATGGTTTTCGATTCTAAAGAAATTTGTGGATTTCTAATTAATGATATGAAAATGTTTCATGGAAAAGGTAAATGTCAGAATATAAAAATTCCAAAAAAAATATATGAGAATTGGGATTTAGCTAGACATACTATTAGAGGAATCGCAGATACAGATGGGTCAGTATTTGTGTCTAAAAAACCAGGAATTGAAAAATATCCTTGCATAGAGATTACTACAACTAGCAAAAATCTTAGTAACCAGTTAAGAAAATTATTGGATGAGAATGGTTTTCGAGTTACAACAAGAATAGAAAAAAGAAAAAAACCAAACCCAAATGCACTTCCATCATATAAAATTACTTTAAATGGGAAGAAGAATCTTAAGAAATGGGTAGATGAGATTGGTTTTACAAATCCTTACAAAAAAGAGAGAGCTTTAAATTATTTAAAATATTAAAACCAACATATTTAAATAAGTAATTTTTATAATAGTTTCATTGGGGAAGTAGCTCAGTGGGAGAGCACGTGACTGAAGATCACGGTGTCGAGAGTTCGATTCTCTCCTTCCCCATTTCAAATTGAAGTTACGAAAAGTTTGATTTGTTTAATAAAGGTGAGAAGCTAACGAATTGAGTTCGATTCTCTCCTTCCCTATATCAAATCGAACTCACAAAGAGTTTGATTTGTTTAACAAAGATTGGGTTAATAAATTGAGGAGATTTTCTCCTTCCCATAACTAAGAATTGAATATAACTTTTGGATAAAAAATGGATTTGGAAAACTCTTTAAAGAAAATTAAAAACTTTATATTGAATAGATATGGAGATAATTTAGCTGGAATTTTAATATTTGGTTCGGCAAATATTGGACATTTTAGAGAAGGTGAATCAGATATTGATACAATGATATTCTTAAAAAAGCCAAAAGGAATGGACCTATATAAAGAAACTAAATTTCTAATAAACGCCCTAAAATCAGAAAATTTCCATACACAATATTTTCATACTTTATCAAGTATTAAAAAGTATGTTAAAAAAAGGACAAGCTGGAGCACATGTATTACAATATTAAGTAAAGATGGTTCAAGAGTTTTATATTCTACCCCAGAATTTAAAGAATTGAAAAAATGGTTAGTAAATACTTTTCTTTCAAAACAAGATATTAAAAAATATTTACAAGAAAAAGATGAATTTGAATTGTATGGATATTTTGAGAATATTGAGGGTTTTGATTTAACAAAAGCATTAATGTCCCATATAAGAAGAAAACTACAAATTATGAATTACTTTAAAACAAAAGAGTTTGTATTTGATTATAATCCGTGCCTTAATAATATAAATTTAGCAATTGATAAAAAAGAAAAATTAAGAACTTTGTATAAAAGTTACGAAAATGTAGAAGAATTATCTGAAAAAGAAGTTAGTGATTATTATAAACTTGCAAAACAACTTACAGATGATATTAACAAAAAATAATAAAAATCTTTGATAATTTGAAATCAAAAACTTAGTTCTCAACTGGATAAAATCAAACTTTTCAAAAACATTTATAAACATCTTTAGATTATATTAAACATGCAAAAAAAAGGTGCGATGGAATTATCTATTGGAACAATTGTTATTATAGTTTTAGCTATGTCTATGTTAATTTTAGGTTTAGTTTTGATAAAGAGTATTTTTACAGGAGCAAAATATAATGTTGATACTATGAATGATAAAGTTAAAGATGAAATTAATAAACTTTTTGTTGAAGATAAAAAAATAATTATTTATCTGGCAAATCAGAAAGCAGATATTAAGCAGGGAAAAGATTGGGGTGTTGCATTTGGCATTAAAAATTTGAAAACAGGAACTGTAGAAGCTTCTAAATTTAATTATGATGTTACAGTTGCTAATCCAAGCGAGGTAAAACAGAATTGTGGGATTAATGAAAAAGAGGCATTGTCTTGGATAAAAGCAGGAAAAGAAGGAAGTATCAATATTGCTCCAGGAGATACTTACATAAACATTATCAGATTTCAGCTTTCTGAAAATGCTCCGTTGTGCATTGTAAGATATAATGTTAATGTAAAAGCTGACGGAGAATTTTATGTTGCTGATAGTTTTGATGTGAATGTTGAAGGGTAATTCTTCTAATTTATTTTTTATGTCTATAATCTTATAAATATTAGGTTATGTGAATGGGTTTTCTTGTGTTATTATTCTCTTTTGCTCACTTAATCTTTCCCTTCAAATTTTTATAAGTTTATTAATAAAAAGAATAATATTAAAAACTATAATTCTTATTAATTTTTATGGTATTAAAGTTGTATAACACACTAACTCGTAAAAAACAGGTTTTCAAGGCGATTAAAAAATCACAAGTTGGCATGTATACTTGTGGTTTAACTGTTTATAATTATGGGCATATTGGGAATTATAGGGCCTTTGTTGCTTCTGATATTTTAGTAAAATATTTAAAATATTTAGGTTATAAAGTTAAAAAAATTGTTAATATAACTAATGTTGATGATAAAACAATTAAAGGCTCGATTAAAGAAAGAAAAAGTTTAAAAGAATTTACAAGAAAATATGAAAAAGCTTTTTTTGAAGATGAGGTGAGTTTGAATATTGAAAGGGCTTGGAAATATCCTCGGGCGACAGAACATATTAAAGAAATGGTTGAGTTGATTGAAAAACTTTTGAAGAAAGGTTATGCTTATAAAACCAAAGATGGAATTTATTTTAATATTAAAAAGTTTAAAAATTATGGAAAACTTGCTCGTATTAAATTAGAAGATTTAAGGAAATGTGCAAGAATTAATTCTGATGAATATGATAAGGAAAATCCAAGGGACTTTGCATTATGGAAATTTTATGATAATGAAGATGGTAATGTTTTTTGGAATACAAAATTAGGCAAAGGACGTCCTGGATGGCATATTGAATGTTCTGTAATGTCAACTAAATATCTTGGACAGCCTTTTGATATTCATACTGGAGGTGTAGATTTAATTTTCCCTCATCATGAAAATGAAATTGCTCAGTCAGAAGCAGGAAATGCTAAAAAATTTGTTAATTACTGGATTCATAATGAATGGGTCATGGTTAATGGTAAAAAGATGAGCAAGTCATTGGGAAATTATTATACTATAAGAGATTTAATCCAAAGGAAATTTAATCCTCTTGCTTTAAGATATTTTTATTTAACAGGGCATTACAGGAGCCAGTTAAATTTTACAATTGAAAGTTTGAAAAATTCCCAGAATAGTTTAAAGAGATTGAAAAATATTATTAGTGAAATTAAAGATGATGGGAAAGTTAATGCTATATATTTGAAAAAGTTTGAAAATGCTATGAATAATGACTTGGATACTCCAAAAGGATTGCAAGTTTTGTGGGCTTTAGTGAGAGATGAAACCGCTGTTGGAAAATTAAAAACAATTAAGAAAATAGACAGTGTTTTTGGGTTGGATTTGCTGAAGAAAGAGAAAGTTGTTGTTCCTGCTAATGTTAAAAAGTTAGTTAATGAGAGAGAAATTGCTCGGGATGGTAAAGATTGGAAGAAAGCTGATAAGTTGAGGGAAGCTTTGTTTGCATTAGGTTATCAAATTAATGATACTAAAGATGGGGCGAAGATTACAAAAATCTGGAATAGAAAACCTAAACTGCCCTTGTCCTGAAACATGGTGCTTAAGACACAGGAAATGTTCAGAATGTC
>JAFCCB010000004.1 GCA_017610445.1 Candidatus Dojkabacteria bacterium | reverse complement strand
ATTAAGAACTCCTAATAATTCAACAGTTATCCAAGGAAGTGCAATTTTTGGATTGATTTTTTCAACTACTTTTTCAAAAAGTTCTGTGATTTCTAAATTTTGTGTAAGAACTTCTGCATCTTTCGGATTTATTTTATGTCTTTTGATTATTTTTTCAAGTTTTTGCTGAGGAGATTCTGGAAGCTGGTTTTGTATTTTTTGAATTCTTTGTTTGGATATTTTTATTATTGGCAAGTCAGGATCTGGAATAAATCTGTAATCTGCCTGCTGTTCTTTTGTTCTCATAAGTTCTGTTTTGTTTGTTGTTGGATTCCATCTTCTTGTTTCTTGATGAATTGGTTTTTCTTTTGCATGTCTTTTAAGTTCTGAGTTAATTGATTTTACTATTTCTTTTATTGAATTTACATTTTTGATTTCTGCCCTTGGTGTTAGCCCTTTAATATTTACATTAACATCTGCTTTAATTCCTGCATCTTTGTTTAATGCTTTTATGTAAGATAAAGTAAGGACTAATTGTTTTAACCAGTTTTTAACTTGTTCTGCTGAAGTAAAATCTGGTTCTGTTACTATTTCAACTAAAGGTGCTCCTGCTCTGTTATAATCTATTGTTCCTTTATTGGGGTTCCATGCAGCAGGGTCTTCTTCTAAATGGACTTCTGTGATTTTGATTCCTAGGAACTTTCCATTTTCTGCAACTGGGATTGAGTGGGCTCCTGAAATTGTTTTTTGATAACCTGTTGGCATGTCTGGCCAATTATAATGTTTTCTTTGAAAGATTAAAGGTTTTGGTGGAAATAAATTTGGTTTGCAATTTAGTAATAATGCTATTTGAAGAAGTTTATCAATTGCTGATTTGTTTGGAAGCATTGGTTTAGAGCCAGGCATTCCTGTGCAGATTGGGCAAATATTTGTATTTGGTTTAATTAATTTCATATCGTGGAAGTTCTTGCATGTGCAGAACAATTTTTCTTTTGTTTTTAAATAGCCGTGGACTTCTAAACCTATGCAAGGGGCTTCCTGTTTTTTTGCCATAACATAAGATGGATTTAGGATTTAATAAGGTTTCTTAAATATTTTCTAACTTCTTTAGGAGTATGATTTATGTTACAATCAGAACAATCCCAAACTTTTCCTTTTGGTAGATTTTGATGATATTTCCATTTACCAAATTTACTATTGATTTTGCATCCCCCTTCAAGTTTTGAAGAATCATAATTTGGACAAGCACAAAGGAAACAATTTAAATCTTTTATTTCAGGATGACAAGAATAATTTAATTTGTAATATGGGCATTCATCTGGATATTTTTTACTTCTTATTTTAAAACTTGTTTCAGATACTATTTTTGGATATTTTTTAGAGTTAGTTCAATTCCTGCTTGTTTTAGTTCTTTTTGGATTTTTTCTTGGTGTTTTATTTCCCATTGTTGAAGAACATTTAATTTCATAAAATAACAAGTTTTTTATAATGTTTTAAATATTGTTGTAATATGAAAAAACAATTTAAAACTCCTGAAGCAGGAGATAAAATTAAAGTAATTTTAGATGGGAGAACTGAACAAGGAACTTTGCTTGACAGCCATGACAGAGGTGTTTTGCTTTTAAAACTAGAGAATGGATATAATATTGGTTTGAAAAAAGAAGATATTTCTAATATTAAAATTATTGAAAAGAAAAAAGAAAAGAAAGAAAGCGAGGAGTTAAAATTATCTGGGAAAAAGCCAATTATTGATTTTTATTTAACAGGCGGGACAATTTCATCAAAGTTAGATCCTGAAACAGGAGGGGTTAAATGGCTGATTGAAGATAAAGAACTTTTTGCTATGTATCCTGGGATTTTTGAGGTTGCAGACATCAGAGTTAAAACTCCTTTTTCAAAAGCAAGCGAAAATATGTTTGGCAAGGATTGGATTAAATTAGCTAAATTAGTCGGGAAAAGTTTGAATAATCCTCAGGTTAAAGGGGTTATTATCAGCCATGGGACTGATTTTTTGCATTATACTTCTTCTGCCCTGAGTTTTATGCTTGGTAAGCTGAATAAGCCTGTTGTTCTTACTTATTCGCAGAGAAGTTCTGACAGGGGAAGTTCTGATGCTCAGCTGAATTTGATTTGTTCTGCTCATATGGCTTTAGGGGATATTGCAGAAGTTATGTTAGTTGGACATGCATCTACAAATGATAATTATTGTTATGCTCTTAGAGGAACTAAAGTAAGGAAAATGCATACCTCCAGAAGAGATACTTTTCGTCCAATTAATTGCAAGCCGATTGCAAAAATTTGGCAGGATGGGAAAATTGAAATGATTGATAATAATGTAAATAAAAGGGGGAAGAAGAAAATAGATGTTGATGCTGTTTTTGATGATAGAGTTGCATTGTTAAAATTTTATCCTGGACAAAATCCCAATGTTTTAGATTTTTACAGAAAAAAAAGATATAGAGGTTTAGTGATTGAAATGTCAGGATTAGGGCATGTTTTATCAGAAGGGAAAAATAATTGGGTTCCTGTTTTAAAAAAATTAATTGAAAAAGGAATGTTTGTTTATGCTGTTCCCCAAACTATCTATGGAAGATTAGACCCTTTTGTTTATTCTCCTGGAAGAAAATTAAATAAAATTGGTGTTGTTTATTTAAAAGATATTTTGCCTGAAACAGGATTGGTTAAGTTAGGGTGGGTATTGGGGCATCCAAACTGGAGAGGTTCTGTGGCTACTGCTCGCAAGATGTTGGAGAATATTTCTGGAGAATTTAATCCCCATCTTGGCAATGAGTTTTTGGTTTGATATTTTATACTGCATAAATATTTTTAAAATAATTAATTTATTTTAAGATATGGGTTTAGAGAAAATTGTGAAGAATTTAGATTATAGTGCTGTAATTGGTTTGGCTTTTGCTTCTGGGTGTATAAGTAATGGAATAAAATCAAGAATTGGTTCTTATGCAAGTGCAACAGTGGCAACTGATTTTCAAGGATTAAAAGATTTAAGGACTCATGGTTCTGCATTTGAAGGTAGAGGACAAGTGTATACTTGTAAAGCAGGGCATATTGATATGGCTCATTTAAGAAAATCTGCGGATTGGACAAAATATTTTGCAGATGAATCTTTTAAACATTTGATTAAAGAAGATGAAGAGTTTTGTTTTAAAATGAAAGAGCCTTCTATGTATTTTGTTAAATTAGATTATCCTAAAAATTGGAATAATTTGTTTCAGGAAGAAAAAGAAACTGCTGCTAAAGATATTTCTATTAAACTTGGACAATATTTTTCTTATACAGGAGTTACTTGGCATGAAATGCTTACTTGGTTTGGTTATAAATCAACAGGTTTTTATCCAGAGTTTCCTAGCGCATTTACTTGGGAAGATAGTTTTTCAAATTTTTTAGGAGTTTATCTTGCAGGCAAGGCGCTTAAAGATAATAATCCTGATTTTAATAAGTCTATGACTTTAATTCTTGAGAAAGAATTGATAAGTCTTGGTATTCAATCAAGTGCTGTTTCAAGAAAAGCAAGCGAAAAAGTTAGGGGCAAATGGTATTCTGGAGATTTTTTATTTGTTGATATGAAAAAAAGAAATTTTAATATTGGATTAAATGGTTTTATTGTTCCTTGGTTAGTTCCTGGTATTGATGAATGTAGAGGGATTGAACCTCAAAAATATTCCCTTCCTGATTGGGATGTTTCTAAATATGGTTTTTCAATAAAACTTAAAATTGAACCTCGTGAATGGGAAAAAAATAAAATTTTAAAAATTGCTAAAAGAAAAAAAAGAATTGAACCTGTTAAAGATTTTCCAGTTATTATGAATTATATTAAAAAAGATGCTGTGAGAAGATATGGTGTGAATGTTGATAAATAAATTTTGATTTAAAAATTTTTTTAAGATGTAGTGCTTTTTTAGTGTCTTTTTACAATTTTAATTATGCATAACAGATTTTAAGGTTTTCATCTGCACAACTTAAAGTTTTGCAGGTTATTGATACCCCCTTCTAAAAAACTGATTTTTTTGATAATCAAAGAATTATTGAAATTCATAATTTTAAATGTAAGAAGTATTTTTTATCTCAATTTTTTCTCAATTCTGTTAAGTTGTTCCTGAATTTTTTCAATTTCTCTTTCTGCTTTTCTGTTTACCTGATAATCATATTTTGATTTTAATCTGTCTTTTTGCGCTTCTCTATTTTGGGACATTAAGATTATTGGGGCTTGAATTGCAGCTAAACATGATAATGTAAGGTTTAACATAATAAATGGTTTTATATCCCATGCTTGTCCAAATACTAACCAAACTGTGTTAAAAATTATCCATAAAAAGAGAAAAGAAAGGAATAGAATAATAAATATCCAGCTTCCCATTGATTTTGTTAGGATATCTGATGCTTTTTGCCCGAAGGTTTTTTTATTCCCATAATTAGGAAGGAATGTGCTTATTGTTTTTTTAACTTCTTCTCTTACTTTTTTAATAGGATTTTTCTTTTTTTTCATATTTTATTATAGAAAAAATGATTTAAATATATTGGGGTTGATGTTATTATTTAGTTGTAACTATTTAGTGGTTAATAATAGAAAGGTTTAAATATGTTAATGAGCATATTAAGATATGCCAGTAGATATAAACCTAATGAAAAGAATTAAAGAGAAAAAGAAAAAGATAGATGAAAATCCAGAGTATTATAAAAAAAGACAATTGAAAATTAATGAAAGTTTGGTGGTTCTTGGGGATATTTATTCTTGGTATCAAGAAAATCCTGAAATACAGGATGCTATTGTGGATAATCTCCATATTAAAAGTTCTAAAAAACTTCATAAAAAGGTTTATGAAGGGATTAGACAGATTAAAAATGCCTGGTATTATCTTACTAATAATCCTGCTTTAAAGAAAAATTTTTTAAAAAATTTAGAGGAAGAGCATATAAAGAAAGTTGCTAAATTAATTGACCCAAAGAATAATATTAAGGGATACAGAAAGCAACCTGAATTTACTTCAGGAGATGTTTCTTTAAATTTCCCAGGAATCTATCAACCCCCTAAACCAAGAGAGATACATGATTTGATTAGTCGATGTTTGAATAATGTTAAACAAGGGGATTTATTTCCAATTGAGAAAGCAGCTTATACTCATTTAAATTTAGCGGCAATTCAGCCGTTTTGGGATGGTAATAAAAGAACTGCAAGATTAATTCAAGACAGGATTTTATATGATTATGGTTTTCCTCCTGCAATTATCCATCCTGGAGAAAGAAAAGCATATATGGATGTTTTTTGTTTAGCTTTGCAAGGATTAAAAAATAATAAATTAGAGAAACAAAGACCTTTTTTTGATTTTATTGCAGGAAAAGTGAATATGGCTTTAGATGATATTCTTAATTATATGGAAGTTGATATTAAACATTTAAATAATTCTGAGAAAGATAATCACTAGTTTTATTAACCTTTTTTCTTTGTTTGTTTTATGAGTGAGAAGATTAAAGCAGGGCTTGAGATTCATCAGCAATTAGATAGTCATAAATTGTTTTGCGATTGTCCTTCTGTTCTGAGGAATGATGAGCCGGATTTTGAGGTTTCGCGGAAATTACATGCTGTTGCTGGTGAGGCAGGTGCAGTAGATATTGCTGTTAAATATGAGGCAGAAAAAGATAGGGAGTTTATTTATCAGGGTTATGATACTACTTGTTTAATTGAATTAGATGAGGCGCCTCCTTATTTGATTAATCAGGAAGCATTGGAAATTGGTTTGCATGTTGCCTTGCTTTTGAATTGTGAGATTATTCCAATTACACAGATAATGAGGAAAACTGTTATTGACGGGAGCAATACTTCTGGATTTCAGAGGACAGTTTTAATTGCTCGCAATGGACAGATTGAAACTTCTTTTGGAAAAGTAAGGATTGAGAATATTAGCCTAGAAGAAGATGCTGCAAGAATTGTTGGAGAAAAAAATGGGAAAAAGATTTTTAGATTAGATAGGCTGGGGATTCCTTTAATTGAGATTGGAACTGCTCCTGATATCAAAAGTGCAGAAGAAGCAAAACAAGTTGCTTTGCATATTGGTGATGTTTTAAGAAGTTGCAGGGTTAAAAGAGGGATTGGGACAATTAGGCAGGATGTTAATGTTTCTATTGAAGGGCATCCAAGAGTAGAGATTAAAGGTTTTCAAGATGTTAAGATGTTTGTCCCTGTAATTGAAAAAGAAATTAAAAGACAGAAGAAAAATATTCAAAGCAAGAAAGATTTGAAATCTGAAGTTAGGAATGCTTTGCCTAATGGAGAGACAGAATTTTTAAGGCCTGTTCCTGGCGCCAGCCGTATGTATCCTGAGACAGATTTGCCTTTGTTAAAAATAAGCAGGAAGATTGTTGATGAAGCTAAAAAAACTCTTCCTGAATTAAGAACTGAAATAAGAAAAAAATTAAAGAAAAAAGGGCTGAATGAAGAGCAAATTAAGATTTTATTGAAGCATGATAAACTTTTTGAGTTTGAGAATTTATTGAAGATTATTAATGAACCGAAGTTTATTTATCAAATTTTGGTTGAGATTCCAAAAGAGGTTATTAGGCATGAAGGAAAAGGAGAGATTAGTGCTGATATTATTGAGGGTATTGCTGAGGCTGTTTTGAAAAACAGGATTAACAGAGCAGATGTTAAACATGTGATGACTGAAATTGTCAGAGGAAAAAGTTTTGAAGATGCAATTAAAATTAAGAAAATTGATTTAGGTGAGATTGAAGCAGAGATTAGCAAAATTGTTAAAGAAAAACCTGGTTTGAGTATTGGGGCATATATGGGCTTGATAATGAGCAAGTTTAAAGGAAAAGTTAGTGGAAGTGAGGCAAATGCTATTTTAAGGAAGTTAATTAAATAAATTTATAAATCTTAATATAGATACTACAAAAGGGGAATTAATCTGAAAATTAAGTTGCATACAATAGCAGTTATATTGTTCTTTATTGGAGCATTTATAATTAGGATTAGTGTTTATCATGATGTTGAAGGATGGGTTATTTAGATTCTACTTATTTTCTTGTTATAACTGCAACAACAATTGGCTATGGAGATATTGTTCCTGTTACAAATGTTGGGAAGATTGTAACTATCTTTTATAGTTTTCTTGGGATTGCTACTGCTTTTTATGCTATTTCTCTTATTATTCATTATGTTTTTGAAAAAAGAATGAAATTTGTGGGAATTGCACATCCAATTATTAGAAAGAATAAACATTAGTTTTATAAATTTAGTTTTTTTATGTCTTTTATGAGAACATATATTAAAGATGTGTTTAAAAAAAAAGGGAAAGTTGAAGTTTATGGATGGGTTCATGATATTCGTGATTTAAGTAAAATTCGCTTTATTATTTTGCGGGATATTAGTGGAAGAATTCAGATAACTGGCGTGAAAGGAAAGATTTCTGCAAAAGTTTTTAATTTAATGGATTCTGTTTCTCGGGAGAGTGTTATTAAAGTTAGAGGGAATTTGAAAGATAGCAAGCAGGCTCCTGGTGGAAAAGAGATTATTCCAACTGAAATTGAAGTGATTGCTCTTGCTGAATCGCCACTTTTGATTGATGTGGGTGACAGAAGCAAGACAGAACTTTCTAAAAGATTAGATTACAGGTTTTTGGATTTACACAGGGCAAAAATTCAGGCGATTTTTAAAATTGAGTCAACAATTACAACTGCTTTTAGAGAATATTTTATTAAGAAAGGGTTTATTGAAATGCAACCGCCGTCAGTGATTTCTTCTGCGAGCGAGGGCGGGACAGAACTTTTTTCTGTTAAATATTTTGAAAAAAATGCTTATTTAGCTCAATCGCCACAATTGTATAAGCAGATGGTTGCGTGTTCTATGGAAAAAGCAATGACAATAACTCCTGTTTGGAGGGCTGAGAAACATAATACAATTAGGCATTTGAATGAATGCAGGCAGATGGATATTGAAATGGCTTTTGCAGGACAAATAGAAGTTATGAAAGAAATGGAAAGTGCTGTTAAATATATTGTTTCTGAGATTATTAAAAATAATAAAAAAGAACTTGATTTGCTTGGAGTTAAATTAAAAATTCCAAAAGTGAAATATCTGAGTTATGATAAAACTGTTAAGTTGTTGAAGATTAAATATGGCGAAGATTTATCTCCTGAAGATGAAAGAAAGTTAAATGAAAAATTTCCAGACACGATTTTATTTGTGCATTCCTGGCCTGTGAAAATAAAACCATTTTATATTATGCCTAAAGGAGGGAATGTTGACTCTAAACTTAGTGAAGGTTTTGATGCCCTTTATAAAGGAATGGAGATTTCATCTGGTGGGCAGAGAATTCATCTTCCTTCTTTGCTGGAAAAAATGTTGAGAAAAAAAGGATTAAATCCCAAGGATTTTAAATCTTATATTGACAGTTTTAAATTTGGAGCACCTTATCATTCTGGATGGAGTATTGGGCTTGAGAGATTTACACAATGTCTTCTTGGTTTGGATAATATTAGAGAGGCTTGTATGTTTCCTCGCGATCGAGATCGTTTAACGCCTTAGTTGGATAGTTTTAAAAGGAGAGATTTTTTAATTTAATTATGGTAAGGATATTGGCGATTGGTGATCCACATGGTGCATTAGATAAAATTAAGAAAATTCCAATTAAAGATGTTGATTTGATTTTGTTGCCTGGAGATTTAGGAGGAGCAGATGAAGCACGTAAATTTTATTTTGAGAATGTTAAAAGACAAGAAAGAGGATTATCTAAAATAAAATATTCTTCTGCAATAGAAAAGAAATTTTATGCAGGATATTATAAAAGTTCTATGAATATTATAAAATATCTTTCTAAATTTGCCCTAATTTATTTGATTTATGGAAATGCAGATTATTATAACTCTGATGTAAGAAAATTATCTAAGAGGATTGGTAAGGAGTTACCTTTTATGTATAATAATTTAAAGAAGATTCCTAGTGTGAGAATAATTAATAATAAAATTGCTAATTTCAAGGGGCTTAGGATCGGGGGTTTGGAATATTTTAAAGATGTAAATTGGGTGAGAGATTTTAAGCCTAAAGATTATGATAAGGAAATGAAAAGAGCTAAGAAAGATACTGCTAAAGCAAAAAGGATTTTGGGTAATTTTAAGAATCTTGATATTTTATTATGTCATCAGCCACTTTATGGTATTTTAGATAAAGTTGGATTTAAGGGGGCTCCTAAACAATGGTTAGGAAAACATGCAGGGAGTAAAGTGATTTTAGGTTATGTTAAGAAGAAGCAACCTAAATATGTTTTGTGCGGGCATATTCATGAAGCTAAAGGAAGAACAAAGATTGGTAAAACAGAAGTTATTAATTTAGGTGCTTCTGGTGATTATGTTATTATAAGTGTTCAATAATTTTAAATATACCTTATTCTACTTCTAATTATGGACAAAGATAAAATTAAAAAACAAGCAAAACAAATTTTAGATAAATTTGCTTCTGCTTTAGCTAAAGTAGATTCTGAAAAAATTAAAATAGGGGTTGATAGAAAGAGGTTTGAAAGGCAAGAGGGTGAGGGAGAAAAGTGTGATTCTGGTTTTAAGAAAAAATTTTTGCAAAATGCTCCTGAACATGATGATGATTTTATACTAGCTGAGAGAGGTGGTTGGAAATGAAAATATCACAAAATAAAATGAGGAGTGATTATCATTTAAAAAATAATTTTGTTATTAGGTATTTTAATAGTATAGTTTTTAATGAGGAAGAATCTGATAAATTTGATTATAATAAATTAATGTTTTATTAAAATTTATGATGTGGAGAACAGGAAATTAAGTTATTAAAACTTATCTTTAAAGTGTTAAATATTATGAGATATTGATAATAAGTAAAAATGATAAAACAAAAATTGCAACAAATTAAATTAGGTAAATTATCTGCTGAGCAGAATATTAAAAATTTTATTTTGAAAATCAGGAAAGACAATCCTAAAATAAATGCTGTTTTACATTTAAATCCTGATGCAATTGTTCAGGCTAAGGGTGTTGATAAAAAGGGCAAGAAAGGAAAGTTAGCTGGTTTAGGGGTTATTGTGAAAAGTAATATTAATGTTAAGGGATTGATTTGCAATTGTGCTTCTAAAACTTTGAAAAATTATTTTGGGGCTTATAATGCAACTGTGATTGACAAACTTTTGAAAGAAGATGCTGTTATAATTGGAATGGCGAATATGGATGAGTTTGCCTGTGGTTCGTCAGGTGAAACAAGTGCTTTTGGTGTTTGTAAAAATCCTTCTGCTTTAGATAGGATTCCTGGTGGTTCGTCATCAGGAAGTGCTGCTTCTGTTGCAGCAGGTTTTTGTGATTTTAGTTTAGGAAGTGATACAGGAGGAAGTATAAGAAATCCTGCTTCTCATTGCAGAGTAGTTGGTTATAAGCCAAGTTATGGTGCTGTTTCAAGATATGGGTTGATTGATTTAAGTATGAGTTTAGATCAGATTGGGGCTTTAGGAAATTGTGTTGGAGATGCAGAGATTGTTTTCAATGTGATTAAAGGAAAAGATGAAAAAGATGCTACTAGCAGGGATTTTAAATCTGATAATGTTAAATCTAAAATTGTTATTGGGGTGCCGAAAATAGAGGCTGATGAAAAGATTTGGGAAATTGTTAAAAATAAAATTAATGAAGTTTGTAATAAGAAGGGTTGGGAGCAGGGGGATATTAAGCTTGCTTATATTGATTTAGGTGTGCAAACATATTATCTTATTAATTATGCTGAATTTTTTTCAGGAACCAGAAGATTTGATGGCAGAAAATATGGATTTAAAATTGAAGATGTTTGTGGGAAGGAAGTTTTGAGGAGGATTTTTGGTGGGGCTGAGATTTCTCAGGCAGAGTTTGCAGGAAAATACTACAGAAGAGCTTTGAAAGCTAAGAAGATAATTGAAAAAGAATTTGAAAATGCTTTTAAAAAAGTTGATGTGATTGTTATGCCTGTTGTTCCTAAACTTCCCCATAAGCTTGGAGAGAGAATTAGTTTAAAAGACATGTATAATTATGATAGTTTGACTGTTTTGGCTAATTTAGCTGAGATTCCTGGAATTTCAATTCCTTGCGGGAAGATTTCTGGTGTGCCTGTTGGAATTCAGATTTTAGCTAAGAAAGGAAATGATGAAATGTTGTTGAAAATTGGGAAGGAGTTTGAATAAAATTATTTAAATTTCTTCAATTCTTTTTCTAATTGTTTTGAATTTTTAATATAAATTAAATTTATTCCATATTGTTTTGAATAAAATTCATCTTCTGGAGGAAATTTTTTATTT
Organism: Candidatus Dojkabacteria bacterium; assembly: GCA_017610445.1. Taxonomy (GTDB): domain Archaea; phylum Nanobdellota; class Nanobdellia; order Pacearchaeales; family GW2011-AR1; genus ARS1285. The sequence continues at coordinate 36,792 of JAFCCB010000004.1, read as the reverse complement.
TTTAAAAAAGGAGAATAAATGAAAATAGTGAAATTTTTACCTGCTTTAATTTCTGGGTGAATAAACTTTCCTGCTACTTCAACTCCTTTTTTATTTCCAGTCATTAATTTATATAAATATTCTGCCCCATTTCTTTCTAAATCTGTTCCTTTGCTTGAGCCTAAATATAAAACCGCGTCTCCGAAAAGAGCCTTGGTCATATCATGTTTAAACCAGTTACCTGAATCAATAATTTTATCAAAAAGAGGTTTATTTTTTATTTTTTCATTAATGTAAGGTTTTAAGTGTTTTATTCCAAAAGTCTTGTCTGATTTTGGTATTGTAGCTATTACTTTTCTTCCCCCTTTTTGTTTGTATAATTTTGCTATTTGAAAACTAATTCCCCTATCTGGTAAACATTCAATTTCTACTTTAGAGTTTACTAAACTTTGAGCTATTTGTTCTAACTTTGAATTAAATTTTTGTTTGGGTATTTTTAGAAATTTTTGATAATGAAGTTTTATGTTTCTAGGCCCAATTAATGTTAATCTCATTTTTTGGTAAGATATTTAAGGTATATAAAATTTATGAAGTCATGAAATTTATAGAACAAAAGAAGAAACAACTGAGTAAGATTGATAAATCCAATATTGGAAAATGGGATGTTCAAATTAAAGAGCTTTGTGATAAACTGAATAAATCTAAAAAATATTATACTACTTCAAGTTGTGCAGGAAGGATTGTGTTGATTAAAAATTTGGATAAAAAAGCACGAGATGTTTTTCTTTTTCGGACGCATGATAAAATAAGTTTGGATAAGTTGAAGAAAAATTTGAAGAGTGTTAAGTATGGGAAGTTAGTTGAATTTCAACAAACGAGTTGTATTTTGCATGTTGCTTGTGTTGATTTAAGTAGTGCGCAGGATTTAGTTAATAAAGCAAAACTTGCTGGATGGAAACATTCTGGGATAATGGGTGGTAAAAGAAATATGGTTGAATTAAATTCTACTGAAAGAATAAATTTTCCGATTATGAATGAGGGGAAAGTTTTAGTTGATGATAATTTTTTGAAAATTGTGGTTGATGAAGCAAATAATAAGCTTGAAAGGGCTTGGAAAAAGATTGAGAGATTAAAAAAAAGGATTTGAACTAATATTCTTCAATACATAAAAGTTTTTAAAGAAAAATGTTTAGATATTTCTATAATAATCAATTTTAGAACATTTGCAGTGCATTAAAATTGGTGATTGCAAGAGGTGACTCTTTTTTCTAGCTGTAATTATATTAATTACAATAAAATAAAGGCAACACTATTATTTAAATGTTGCTGTTTGAAAGGAGGTTTAAATAAAGGAAAGAAAAATGGTTTTAGATTTTACAAAAGAAGCTATTGAAAACATTGATACACATAGCATTAATTTTGAAGGACTGAAAGCTGGCAAGGCGAATATTAAGGTTTTGGGTATAGGTGGTGCTGGTTGTAATACAGTTACTTGGCTATTTAATAAAGGAATCAGTGGGGCTGGTGTTTATGCTGTTAATACAGATGCTTTGCATCTTAGCATTACAAAAGCAGATGAGAAGATTCTTATTGGCAAGGAATTAACCCGTGGTTTAGGTGCTGGAGGAAAGGCAGAAATCGGAAGAGAGGCTGCAAAAGAATCAATTTCTGAATTGAAAAAAGCAGTTGCTAATGCAGATATGATTTTTGTTATTGGGGGTGAAGGTGGCGGAACAGCTACTGGAGCTTTACCAGTAATAGCTCAACTTGCTAAAGAAACAGGAGCGGTTGTTATTGGAGTTGTGACAATGCCTTTTGAATGCGAAAAAGCAAGAATAGACAAGGCAGAATTTGGCTTGCAGGAATTAAGAGATCAGGTTGATACTGCAATTGTTATTGATAATAACAGGCTGGTTGATATTGCAGGACAGCTGCCAATACAACAGGCATTTGCAGTTGCTAATGAATTGATTAGCACTATGATTAAAGGAATTGTTGAGACAATTACTTTGCCAAGTTTGATTAATTTAGACTATGCTGATGTTTCTTCAATTATGAAGAAAGGTGAGGTTGCAGTTATTGGTATTGGTGAATCTGATTCAACAAGTGATAGAGTTAATGAGGCGGTTAGGCAGGCTTTAACACATCCATTGTTAGACGTGGATTACAAAGGTGCTAATGGCGCTTTAATACATATTACTTGCGGACCTGACATGAAGTTAGAAGAATTTAGTCAGATAGGAAAATTAGTAACTGAAAACATTGCGTCAGAAGCTCAGGTGATAATTGGGGCTCGTATTAACAAAGATTTTGAAGGCAGAGTTAGAGTTATTACAATTATGACAGGTGTTTCAAGCCCTTATATACTTGGAAAACAAAAACTTGGGGAGTATGGGGCAGAACCTATTCCTGAAATGTCTGAATTAGGTATTGATGTTGTAAGAAATTAATTTTATTTTTGCCTGCCCTTTTTTAGGCAGGCTTTTTATTTTTTTTATTATCTTTTATTTATAATCTTGCAAATTATTAAGTTATGCAAGGGAGTTGATTTGACTTTGAACATCTTCTTTGGAGCTTAAGCTACTTATTTTTAGAGTGTGATATTTTTGTAAGATATAAGTATGACTGTTGTATTTTTTTGTAGATTATAAGATAAGCGAGCGAATGAAGTGAGCGAGTTAATGTGTTTTATTATAATAATGTTTAAATATTGTTTTATTGTTATTTTTCTATGAGTTTAGATAAAGAAATTGATCGGAAAGTACTTGATACTTCCCATATTAAATATGATGGGCCGATAATGATAATTTCTAGTCCTATTAAATTAGGAGCAGTATATTGGTCTAAGAAGCAATTTGAAAATTACAGAAAAAACGTTTTGAATACTCCTTTACCTTAATGACTCCCAATCTTTTTAATAGGCTTTTTATATTTATTTTCCCATTTATTAAAATAAACTATGTTTCCTAAATTTGGCTTGGATTTTTGTTTTGTTTCTTTTTTTAATGGATAAGCAATCGGGAGAACTGCTTCAACATTTATGCTGTCTGGGATTTTAAGTGCATTTTTAATTGTTGCGTCTGAAAAAGCTCCTATCCAGCAAGAAGCTAATTTCATATCTGTTATTTTTAACAAAAAGTTTTCTATTGATGCTCCTGCATGTTGTCTTGTGTATTTTTCTGTTCTTTTATCATACATTCTTTCAACATTTTTAGAGTCAGAGCAGACTACAATTATCACTGATGCAGTTTTAATAAATTCTTGCTGACAGGCTTTTGCTATTTTTTCTTTTATCTCTTCATTATCTATTATAATATATTTTAAAATAGACAAATTTCCTGGAGAAGGAGCAAAATTTGCTGATTCTATTGCATCAATTATTTTATCATCTTTTACTTGTTTGTTAGAGTAATTTTTTATTGATGCTCTTGTTTTTATTACTTTGTTAAAATCCATGTTTTAGATAAGGCTAAAGGGTATAAAAATATTTGGTTGAAAGGAAACGTCTGAGGGAGGACTCGAACCTCCAACCCTTCGATTAACAGTCGAATGCTCTACCAGATTGAGCTACCCAGACATAAAAATGAAAATGGAGAAGTATATTTAAAGTTATTTATTTAAGGTTTTTTCTAATAATCTCTCTGCTCATAAACGCTTGTTCATCAGTTGTTGCTTGCGTGATGTTTTTATGAATTATTAATTTAAGCTCTACTTTGAGTAACTTAAATTGATTTTAGAATTACTAAATTAATTATCCTAAATTCTCTCTTAATCTTTTTCTTTTTTTCTCTCTTTCAATTCTTGAATAAACATTTCCTTGCTTGCTTCCCTGAATTATTGATTTTAGGGCTTGGATTGTGTTTTCTATTTCTTCTGTGTTTCCAATAATCCCTACCTGATTGTTTTTTAATGATATTACGCAGTTAGTCAGATTTTTTATTGTTTTGAGTGTTTTTCCGTGTTTGCCTATAATTCTTGCTCTTATTTTTTCCAAGTCCTTTTTTTTAGTTATGTTTTTAATGTTGATTGTCTGCAGGATTATGTTTTCATTTTTTAAGAATAATGCTCTTTCTACTGAAAAACCAATATTAATTGCTTCAATAACCTGCAGTGCTGTGTATTCTTTTTCTGCATCTCCGTTGATGAAAATGTTTTTTTCTTTGTTTGTTATTTTAACTTGGAGTTCTAATTCAAGCTTTTTTTTGTTTTGGAGAATTTTTTCAGGATATTCTGTGTATGTTTGTTGCATTTTAATATTATTTTTATTTATAATTTTGCAAATAATAAGTTAGGAGAGGGGTTTGCTTGTTTTTTCTTTTAAAATTTGATTTTCAGAGTGCAATATTTTATAGATTAGGAATATTAAATAAAATTTAAAACTCTCCTTCAACATCTTTTAAAAATCCTTTTCTTTTTAGCCATTCAATTTGTGCTGGGCGATATTTGAATAGAACATCTCCTCTTTTATCTGAGTCAAATTCCCATGGTTTTACTATGACTGTATCCCCTGGGCGTATCCATAATCTTCTTCTTAGGGCTCCAGGAATTCTGCAGTTTCTTTGCTTTCCGTCAAGGCATTTGACAATCATCCTGTTTGCACCAACTCTTTGTTCGATTATTCCAAAAACTTCCTGGTTTCTTGGCATTTTAACTCTTGTAATTATCGGTTGTTCTGTAAAATTCTTTGATTTATTTTTCTTTTTCTTGTCTTTGAATTTTTTAAATACCATTAATAAATAATTATAGGGTTTGGTTTAAAAATGTTGGGATGAGAAAAATTTATTGTTCTTTGGTTTTATCTACATAAATAACTTCTTGAACAATCTTTTTATCTGAATTTAAAGCCAAGGCAATATTTCTTATACAGGGGATATATTTTGGAGCAACTTTAGACTAATCCACTTGTGAATAATCTCCAAAATCTGCCTTTTCACATTCTTCTATAATTATTTTATTAAAATCATTTGAGTATCTAACTTTTGCTAAACTTATAATAGAAGTCTTGGGTTCAGAAACTATTAAACTAATCTGATTACTTGGTTCATAAGGGCGCGCTTGAACTAGAAGACCTTCATCTCTAGTTAATCTTTCTACTTTGTTCTCTAAACCTCTTTGGTTTATTTTTAATATTTTAACTCACTAAGGATTCACTCTGAAAGGTGAACACATTTTAATTAGTGATTATTAGTTATTTATAAATCTCTCTGTGTAAAAATTCCTTTTGTTTTTATTTTGATAATGTGTTAATTGCAAAATAAATCCTTTTTCTTTAAAATGTGATATTAATAATCTATAAAACTTTTAGCTTTACAAATGAGAATTTTAAAATCTGTTATTTATAACTTAAAATTATAATGGGATATTAAGGAAAACCACACTTTATTGCGGAGAGGGTGTCATATTTTAAGCTTTCTTATAGATAGTTTAAGCACTTCATTCTTAAAGTGTTATATTTTTATAAATTAGTAATATAAAATTATATTTATAACAAAATCAGAGCAACAGGAACATTCTGAATTTTGATTATTCCTTTTTGTTTGATAATCCCTGCTTCTAGGGCTGTTTGAACTGATTCTTTGCCTACAATGTTAAATGTTGCATCTTCTTTTTGCAGGGCTTTTAGAATGGGAATTATTTGTTCTTTGTTTTTTTCTTGTCCTTTGAAAAAGTTTGGTGTAATTTCTATTTGTTTTATTCCTTGTTCAAAAGTTTTTCCTATTAAGTCTGTGTCTGATAAAGCTATAATTTTTCTGTATGAGTTATGTATTTTAAGCTGCATTTATTAGTTAATATCCTTGGTTTTTTATATTTTGTTATTAGTAATAGAATCTAAAAGAATTCAATAAACAACACTTAAACCAAAGATTTTCTTGAGAATCAAAGATTATAGAAACTTGTTTACTTTTTTATTCAAAACTAAAATTTTTGAAGATTTTGGCGCCTTAAAAATTAAAAATTTATGCAGCTTTTTTTATTTCTGCTGCTTGATCCTTAGATAAAACTCTCCAACATTCGTGTGGGCCTGATTTTGACTTAGCTACTGCGAAAAATCGTCCTTTTTTTTCTACAACCCTATATTCATCTGCTTCAAATTTTTTCTTTGTTTTCACATCATAAAAACTTAGTTTTGGTTTTGCCATTTTTACCTCCTTGTTATTAGTTTTATTAATATTTAGATATTTTTATATGTTTTTCATACTTTTAAAGGTATTTATTGTGTGAAACTACAAGAAAACCAAGGTTTTCTTCTATCATCTTTCCTTTTTTAGGTGTAGAATTATATTCTTATTAGTAATGTGGTACTTTAGGGAGAATAGTTTGTATTGGGGGTATTGTTTCTTCTATATATTGAACTTGTTTTTCTAGATTTGGAGTTTCTCCTTTTAATTCTTTAATAACTTTATTTAATCCATTTATCCATTTATTAGGGTTTATATTAAAATATTCTTCTATGCTTGCTAATCCATAGCCTCTTTTTATTTTTTTAATATTGTTATCAATAAAATCTATTTTTTGTGAAGAAGTTTCATAAGCTTTTTGTTTTCTTAAACGAATTCCTTCCCATAATCCTAGATACATACTAAAGATATTAACTAAGGCATTTCTACCTTGAAAATAAGAGGTTGTCATATTATTAAATCTTTCTTATATATATAAATATTATTGTATTAAAATTAAATTTTTGCCCTTACACTATGTTTGGCTCCGCAAGCAAGACAATGGACAAATGTAAATCCTTTTTCTTTGATTATTTCTGTGTCAGGTTTTTTGCATTCTCTGCATAAAACAAATTCTTTTATGTATTGTTCTATTTTTTCATTGATTTTTGCAGAAGGGATTTTTCTTTGTAAAATTACCTGATTTCCTTTGATTTTGCCAGATGTTGCAAGTTCTCTTAAAAGATATTTTAATAAATGGTTGATGTCTCTTCTGAGATATGAGGCGATTTGCTGTAGATTTGTGAGGATTGTTTTTGTTCCTTCTATATGTCCTTGGACTTTTTGAGGTTCAAATCTCTCGCTAGCTTTTATAGGTTTTATTTCTTTATATGCTAAATCTAAAAGTTTGCTGTAGGTTTCCATTTTGTTTTTATATTCACTACCCCATATCATTTTATATTTTGTAAATATTGGGTTTTGTAGTGAGTTGATTTATCAGGTTTGAGTATATTCTATTTTAAACTTAAGTTCTAATATCTTAAACTTATATCTTGTAAATTTTTAAGATGAGTTGATGAGTATCTTTATTTTTTATAAGATATTGATATTTATTATAAGAATTATAGAATTAGTGGGTTTAAAAATTTAAGGCTTTTTAACTTATTCAAAATTAGAAAATTTTGAAGATTTTAGAATTAGCCTAAATACCTAACTCTCCCAGGTCTTGGTTCGTAGATTATGCCTTCTTCAAGAAGTTTTTGAATTTCCTGGCTAATTATTTCTGGCTTGGAATTTTTAAGTTTCATGATGATTTCTTCTTTGTCTATGCCCTCATACTGTTCTGAGTTTTTGATTAGTTCTATAATTTCATCTTTTAGTGCTTTAACTTTTTGTTTTTGTTCAGGAGTTTGAGGTTTTGTGAAAGATTTTTCTATTTCAAGTTTTCTTATTAAAAGATATTTTGGGATGGTTTTTTTGATTATTTCAGGGATGACATAAAGCTCCTGATTAAATGAACGGAGAAGTCCAATTATTATTAGTGTGTCCCCTTGGGTTAAATCACTAAATTTTTTGATTTCTTCTCCAAATAATCTTGCTCTGATTTGCCCTGAGCCGTCGTCTAATGTGATAGAAGCAAATTTTCTTTCTCCCTCTGATTCAAATTTGTCAATAATATTTGCAATGATATTTACTCTTGAAATTTTTCTGTCCCCAAGTTCTACAAATTGCAACCGTGGATTTTTATTTTCAGATTGTTCAAAAATTTGTTTTGCTTGAAGAATTTCACCAATTCTTAGTTTGTATGCTGTTTCTCTTTTAAATTGTTCTGGCATTTTTTTGTTTGATATTTTATTTTTGATATCTTCTTAAAATTGGGGCGTGTTCTTAGTAGAGTTCGCTGGTATTTTTAAAAGACCCAAGAAAACTTTTATAGTTTTCTGAGCCCCAAAAACCTATTTGATTTTTAGGGTATTGATATTTATGCAAATTGTTTTTTAAAGATTTATGTGGTTTTGTGTTATGGAAAAAGTTTTGAATTAAAATGTTTATTTTTGAGTTATGGATTACCCTACTAATAAAGCTTTGAAATTAATTAAGAGTATTGATAATTGTAATAGTTTAAATTTAAAATTAAAAGATTATTTGCTTAAAGGGATTTGTTCTTCTTATGTTTTTGAAAAGATGAATAAATCTTTGAATAGTTATTTTGGAAAATTAGAGAAGAGATTAAAATAATTTGTGTTTGTTTTTCTAAGATTTGGAGATGAGAGGATAGTGTTATTTTTGATAACCGAAAAGTATTTAAATAAGATAATCTTATTAATAATATAAATTTATTAAGAAGTAAAATGGAAAATATTGAAATAACAAGTATTAGTTCAAGAGGGCAGGTTGTTATTCCGCAAAATTTAAGAGAAAGACTTAAAATTAATGCAGGAGAAAAGTTTGTAGTTATTGGGGAGAATAATACAATAGTATTAAAAAAATTGGAAATGCCTTCTTTTAGTGGAATTAATAAACTACTTAAAAAACAAGAGAATTTGCAAAAAAGAAAGAATTAAAACAATCTGATATTGAAGAAGCAATTAAAAATACAAGGAAAAAATCAAAAAATTTGTTATAAAACAAATTTTAGAATTTACGAAAAATTGAGAATCTTCTGAAAATGAGATTAGTTTTAGATTACAAATGTATTTGTATCAGGAATCTTCTGGAAAGGTAATTTCTGTTCTAAGATAATAGAAAAATGGAGAGAAAGAAAAATTGATTTAGTTAGTTCTATGGAAATTATTGATGAATTAATTAAAACACTATTAAATTTTAAAATTCAAATGCCAAAAGAAATGATATATGAATGGAAAAACATTATTATTGAAAATTTAATTATGGTAGAACCAACTATAAAAATTAATGTGATAAAAGATGATTTAGATGATAATAAATTTCTTGAAGCTGGAATAACAGGAAATGCAGATTTAATTATTAGTCAAGATAAGCATTTATTGAACTTGAAAGAATATCAAAGGATAAAAATAATTAGGCCTGATGAGGCTATTTCTTTAATTTAGATATGAATTTAGATTTAACATTAAGATTAAAAAAAGTTCGCCAAAGGCGAATTTGGAAAAATTCTGCAAGAATTTTACTTTTTATCTGCTGTTAAACGATAGTTGAAAAAGTGTAGAAAAAAGAGCCGAAAAGCTATTAAGCTAATCAGCCCTTTCTTTTACTGAGAGGTAAAAGAAATATGAAAGATTTAACTAATGAAACTTTGCAGTTTCTAGGTATTGTTATTGGTTTATTTTCTGTATTCTCTTTGGCAGAAAAAGGAAGCATCCTATTTTGGATTACTGGAATAAGTGCTATCCTTTTTTGTATAATTCTATTGCCAAAGGGATTTAAGCTGATTACATCAGCATTCGGAAAATAATTGCCCCAATACAAAAAATACCTACTGTAAGTGTAATGCACCCTAAGGTAAATCTTCCTACTGCGAAGTATCTCTCTCTCGGCTCTTTTCTTTTTCAATTTTGTTTAACATTGGGGATAAGGAAAGTTAATTTCTCCCGTGAGCGATAGCGAACTGGCTGAGAAAAAAATTTGGGAGAGGCTCTGCAGGAGCCGAACTCTTTATCCCCTATTCAACGACCCGAGCCGTAGGCGAGAATGCAATGTGGCTTGAGTTTCTAATTCTCCGTCTTTATATTTCTAAAATCTCTCTTAGTTCAGGTGGGCTTTTAGCCATCCCATTAAATTTGAGGTGCGTGCCCTTCTTTGCTTCTTTCTTTTTAAGAAAGAAGATTTTGGGCTGGGAAAAGAGACTCGCTTTTGCATCTTTTTCTAAAAGAAGAATGTAAAGATTGTAAAAGTTTATTGTTAATCTTTCAGAAAATCAAGAATCAAATTAGAATATTTATCCAATACCCTGCAAAACCCATGTCCTGTATTTGTTTTAATTATCTTGCAATTTTTCATATTTCCAAAGAGAATTTTACTATGTCTTATTGAAACCGCTCTATCATTGGGGTCATGAAACAATAAGATTGGCTTATTCAACAATTTTAAATAAAAATCAGGAGAAATTTCTTTGAACTTATTTATTTCTTTCTGTAAGGAATTAAAAGAATACCTATATAGATTCTTATATGCTCTCTTAACAAATAAAGTTAAAGCATCTAAATCTTGTTCGTCTCCATCAATATTATGTTTTTTATAATCTAATACTGGAGAAGCCAAAATAATCTTAGAAATATCCTCTGAACAAGCGCATAATCCGCAGGCAATTGCTCCACTAAAACTATCTCCGACCACATTGATTTTTCCAATTTTAAAATGCACTTTACTCATATCCCAAAGATTTTTAGCCTGTACTTTTTTTAGCTCTTTTATAAAAAATAATAAATCATCAACAAGATTAGTTTCTAGAAATTTTCCTTCGCTTTGAAAAGTTCCTTTAAATCTAGGGAAAAACACATTGAACCCTTTTTCATAAAAAAAGTACATCATTTCGTCTTTTTGGTTAGAACCTGGAAATCCGGCTAAGAGGATTATAGTGTCACGTTTATCTTTATGAGTTAAAAACTCAAAAAATATTTTTCCATAATATGATTTTAATATAGGCATAACCATACAGTTAATAAAGATTGGTGGTTTTTAATCTTTACTAAATAATTAAACAAAAGAATTTATAAAACCTCTAATTAATGCATTTTTATGAAGTTTTACTCGCCAGCCATAATAAGCTCAAAACAAAACTTAGTTTTTGGGCATGGAGTAAATGTTGTATGGAATGATGTAATAGCTAGGCATATGCAATCTAAAGGGGAAAAAATACAATATTTTTACCCTTCTTGGAATCATCAAGGAAAAAGAGTGAATCATTTAGATAGGGGGGAATTAGAAAAACAAATAGAAATATCAGAACAAGGCATGGGAAGAGAACTATCCTTTTTTGGTATTGAAGAATCATATACTTCTTATAGAGATACAGATGAAAAATCCCGACAAAATTCCCAAAAACATTTCATGCAATTGCTACAAAGAGGTTTTATTGTAGAACAGAATGGAGAATATTTTCTGGATTTATCAAGAACATATACTCAAACCAGGATGAGAGAACACTTAGAATCTGTAAGATATAATCCTCTGCATTTAAGAAAAAGAATGTTAGACTTGACAAAAACTCTAACCGGACTCTATCCTGTTTCTAAAAGAAGAAGACATGCGACACCTATTCCTAATAGTATTAAAAGTATAAATCCTATATTTGATTTAGCAGTTAGTCCTGCATTATTTTCGGAAGAATCGGCAGATTATGGTATTGATGGATGTAGAACCCTTCCAAGAGGTACATTTATCCCCTTTGTAGTTTGGAACACACTTTTTGATGAACCATTTGCGCGCAATTTATGTGCTCATGGGTTTTTAAATCTGGCAGGAGGATTAGAAAATATGAAAATTGAAGAGATTAAAAAAAGTGTGAGGAATCCTGTTATTGATTCAGATGTTTTAAGGTATTGTGCGCTTCTACCAACAAACTCTTTAGAAGATATGGAAGTAAATCCAGATACTTTAATAAAAGGTAAAAAGATGATTTATAGGGCTTGCAATTTAGCGAAACATTTTGTAAAACATTATGAATCCCGCCAAGATAATCAAGAAGGGAATGAAGAAATAGAAAAAATGATTGAAACAATGCAAGTTTCTGAGGCTATAGAAATTTTTAGAAGTAGAATTTATGAATTAAGTAAAAAAATAGAAAGAGGAGAAAAAACCACTAAAGAGGATATTGAAGAATATCTTAAAATGATAAAATCTATAAGTCCTATCTTCCCCTTAACTACAAAAAGGATAGGTGAAATACAAAATGAATAATCTAAAAAAGAAATATCTAAAAATCTCTCAAGAATTCTTAGAGAAAATAAAAAAAGAAAATAAAATTGTTTGTGCTTTAATAACAGGATCTTATTTCAATAACAAATTATCGAAAAATTCAGATATTGATATATTTATTATAACCCAGAGCCGCAAAAGTGGCAAAAAAGGAGTAAAAACAATTAGGAATGTTAAAGTATCCTTTTTTGTAAACCCTTTAAGATGGGTTAAAAGATTATTAAAAGAAGAAAAAAATGCTTTTAAAAGAACAACAGCAGAAATAATATTTTTTTCAGATTGTATTTATGGATACGAAATATCCAAAAAATTAAAAGAAGAAGCAAATAAAGTGCTTAAAAGTAAACTCTCTAAATTATCTAAAAAAGAAATATATTATTATGGATGGAAATTATATGATAAATTGGTTGCTTTTGATAGAGATATAGAAAAAACTCAAAAAGAATATCTAAGAAATGATTTATTTTGGTATTGCATAGAGATATATTTTAAGGCAAAAAGAACTTACAAACCTCACACCAAGTATATTCTTCCAAGAATAAAAGAATTAGATTCCCAATTGTATAAATACATCAAAGAGCATCTAAATGGTAAGGAGGGAGCAATTCTTAAAATTGTAAATCATCTTCAAAAAGAATTAGGATTCTCTCAAAAAGATTATTATAAAACATTTTATAGGTAAATAAAATTTCTAATCTTGTTAAGTAAGCTGTTTTTCATTCAGAAAAACCGCGAGTCTCTTTTCTTGGGGGAAATTATTAATCTTGAAAATCTTTGATTTTCAACTATCTGCTTTCTTGAAGAGAAAACCGGCGCACACCTCGTAACTGGGGCGAGAGTTTAAGTCTTGACAAATTAAAGTATAAATAACAAGACTTGGGCTCGAGTTGGGTGGTCGGGGGATGGCTGAGAGAGATTTTAGCTATTTTTTGTTTTACTTTAGACTTTAGGAGAATTAGAAATTTCGTTGAACACCCTGGAAACAGAACTTTATTTCCATTTACATCCCTTAAAAGAATGTTTAGTAACCTTTTTTTAAATCAACTGAACAAAACCAGACTTAGGTTGAAAAATATCTCCTGATTTTTTTAGTTTTTGTATGGCTTCATCAAATTCTGTGTCTGAAATTTCTTTTTTTAATTCTTGCTTTAATATATCTAAAGGAACTAATTTTCCGTATTTTTCTTCAAGAGTTTGAATTGTTTCTTTTACAAGGATAATTTTGCTTCTTTGGCTTGAGCTGATGTTTGTTGTAAATCTGTCTATGTCAAATGTTTTTGTTTCAGCATCGTAACCAACCTGCATTAAATAATAATTCATCAAACGGATTGCGACTTGTGCATCTTGTTTTTTGACTTTGTTGCTTAATCTTGTTTTTGCATGCGCTTCTGAGAGTCTTACTAATGCCTGTAATTGCCGCGCTGAAATTGGGATTGAACTTGAATCTCCTTTTGTTTGAAGGTCTCTTAATTTTACATAGAAATCTTTTATTTCTTTTACTGCTTCATCTGTTAGTATTGGGTTGGTTTTTTGTTTTGCATAAGCAACATATTTTTTGAATAATTCTCGGTTTATTTTTGCTTCTTTTCCTTTCATCTGCTGGATGTTTAAAACATGTGTTGCAATTGCATCATCCTGTTTTTTGTTTGGCAGGTCTCTTAAAATAAATATTAAATCAAATCTGTTAAGCAGGGCAGGTGGGAGATCAATTTGCTGAGTAATTGGCTGTAATGGCTCAAATCTTCCGTATTTTGGATTTCCTGCTGCAAGAACAGAGGTTTGTGCTGAAAGTGTGGCTTGCACATTAGCTTTGCTTATTGTAACTGTTTGCTGTTCTAATGCTTCGTGCATTGCACTTCTGTCTTCAGCATTCATTTTTTCAATTTCATCAATACATACAACTCCTTTGTTAGCAAGAACCATTGCTCCTGCTTCTAAACTCCACCCTTTTAAAAACTCGTCTCTGACAACTGTCGCTGTAATTCCTCTTCCACTTGTTCCCATTCCTACCACATATCTTCCTTTTGGGGCAATATTTGAGATGAATTTTAGGGTCACGCTTTTTGCTACACCAGGATCTCCCATTAAAAATAGATGGATGTCTCCTCTTGATGCTGTTCCGTCAGGGCTTATTTTTCTTACACCGCTGAACATTTGCAGGACTAAAGATTCTTTTATTTCTTTATAACCCCAAATGCTTGGTGCGATGCTGTCTCTTAATTTTTCAAATATTTTTGGGTCTGCTGCTAATTCTTGTATCTGTCTTTCTTCTTCTTCATTAATGTCTAATTCTTCATATGTTGATTCTAATGGGATTAAGTTGTTTGCTTCAATTGCCAAGTCAAATCTTGTTGAGATTGCTCCTGAAGGCAATGGGACAGGGACTTCTTTTAATATTCCTAATATTCTTACTTTGCTTCCTGGTGTTGTCCGCTCTTCCATTCCAGGTTCTACTAAATCTTCCTTTAGGAATACAGATATTCTTCTTGGCTGTTCTCCTCCTGATAATGATTCTGAAGATTCTTCAATAACTAATCTTTGGGCGTCTACCATTGATTTGTTGATTAATCTGAATTGTCCTTTTCTTCCGCATGAGCATCTGCTTGGTTCTCTGAATTTTTTGTCTATTTGCAGAACAGATATTACTGTTCCACAGGTTGGGCACTCAAATTTAGCGTTGATTACCTGTGGACGAACTTCTGATGCCTGCCTGACTAATCCTTCAAAGAAGATTAATTGGTTTAAATGATGGGCTCTGATTGTTCTTATTTTTACTTTTTGGGTTTGAGGAAGATTGTTAAATCTTATTCTTGAATTTTTAATCAGTCCGGTTTCTTCTAATGCAGTTTCGAGGATTTGAAGAAGTTCTTCTGGATTGCTTATCAGTGCTTCTGCTAAAATCGGCGAGTGAGAAGCCAGATTGTCAAAATTTATGAAAATAACTTTCCTGCCTTTTCTTATACTTTCTCCTATCTCTTTTTTGTAAGTTGAGAAAAAAGATTTTGCTTCAATTATGAGTTCTTCATTTATTTTTTTTGGCATGTTTGTGTTTTATTTAATTTCTTATTTTGGAAATTCTCAAAAACTTAAGCGATGTTGTGAGTAGCTTAAGTTTGTTGTGTGTTGATTAAATTGTGTGTTGGTTAAGTTCTGTTCTGAAAAGCTTAAGCATGTTATATCCTAATTATATTTTGCAGAGTATTAGTATTATTAAATAGGCGAGCGAACGAAGTGAGTGAGCCTTATGTATTTATTATTTTCTCCTTTTGTATATTTAGGAGAATGTGTTGATTTATAAATAATTATTTGTTTTGTAAGATATATTAGAAATAGGTTATTCGGTGAATTATAAGAAATAATTATTTATCTGTTTTTATTCTGAAAAGCGGTTGGTTGTACTCTACTGCTTCTTCAGGTTTAATTAACTTTTCTTTAATTATTCCATATACTCCTGCTTCAATAGGTATTCTTACACCTATTGCTTCTACATCACAAATAATTACTTCAGGAATAACATGAGAACCAATTTTTACATAGGGTTGAAGATTATTTTTTTCATAGGGTATGGAAGCTCTTGTGTCATGAAATATTCCTGTTATTGGAGATTTTATTTCCTTTTCTTTTAATTCTTCTTCAAGACACATATAAGAATTGAAAATAAGTTCTTTTTATAAAGATTCTTGTTTTAGAATTATCTGTTTTTATTAGCTTCTTTAATTCTTTTTGTTAATTGAATCATTGAGTCATTTAACTGCTGATTGTTTTTTGTTCCTGTGCAGACAAGTTTTCCATTGCTGAAAAGGAGGAATGTTGCATTGGGCTTGACAAGTTTGTAAACTAATCCTGGGAATTGTTCTGGTTCATATTCTGTATTTTCCAATTCTAATGCAAGGAAGTTAAGATTTAATGATATATTTATGCTTCCAGACGCAACTATATTTTGGACAGTGATTTTTGGATTGTCTGTTATTTTAATATTTATTTTTCTTAGTGTCTTAATAACCTGTTTGATTACTAATTTAACCTGTGTAATTGATTTTGTGCCTGTGCAGACAAGATTTCCTGAAGAGAAAACCAAAACTGCTGATTTTGGCTCTTTAATTCTGAGAACTAAACCAGGGAATTGTTCTGGATTGTATTCTGTAGTTGGGATTGTTTTAGCTAATTTTGTTAATGGAACATCTTTTCCTAAAGAAGCAGTTGCTACAATATTTTGTATTTTTAAAGAATTTTTAGATTTTGTTTTAATAGGCATTTTTGGTGTTACTTTTGGATAATAATAAGGTTTATAAATGAAAAAGAGGAGTTTTGATTTATAAAGGTTTCTATTTAGAATTAAAGGATTTTGATATAGAATAAAATTCTTGTGGCAGAAATAACATTTAATGAATGGTAGTAATAATAATTTTTATAAAGTAATGTAATTAATTTAAAATATGCAAGAAACAGAATTTATTTGGTTTAATGGAAAACTGATTAAATGGAAAGATGCAAAAATTCATGTTTTAACTCATTCTCTGCATTATGGGGGTGGAGCTTTTGAAGGAATAAGAGTTTATAAAACAAAAAAAGGAAGTGTTGTTTTCAGATTAAAAGAACATATTAAACGATTTTTTAATTCTGCAGAGTCATTAGATATGAAAGTTTTTTTCTCTCAAGAAGAGATTATTAATGCAATAAAAGAAACAGTCAGGGTTAATAAATTAAAAGAGGGTTATATTCGTCCGATAATTTTCCATGGTTATGGAAAAATGGGTTTAGACCCGACAGGTTGTGAAGTAAATGTTGTTATTGCTGTTTGGCCTTGGCCAGCTTATATTGGTGAATCTGCTAAAGTAAAAACCTCTTCTTTTATCAGAATTCATCCGAAATCATTAAAGGCAGATAAAAAAATTTGCGGGCATTATGTTAATTCGATTTTAGGAAGTTTAGAAGCAAAAAAACAGGGTTTTGATGAATCATTATTTTTAGATTATGAAGGGAATGTTGCAGAAGGACCTGGTGAGAATATTTTTATGATTAAGGATGGAAAAATAAAAACTCCTAAATTAAAAGGGCAAATTCTTCCAGGGATTACAAGAGATAGTATTATTAAGGTTACAAAAGATTTGGGTTATGAAGTTGAAGAAGAAGATATTACATTGGATGAATTAAAAACTGCAGATGAACTTTTTTTTGTTGGAACTGCTGCAGAAGTTACACCTATTTCCCAGTTGGATGATGTTTTTTTTAAAGAAGGAAAGATAGCTGAAAGAATAAGAAAGAAATTTCTTGAAATTGTTCATTACGAGGATGAAAAATATTCTGATTGGCTGGATTTTATTTAGTAATGTATTTTTAATTCATGCCTATTATAACCTTTTGTGATTTCTGAAAGTGTTGCGCAATCATCTGCTTTTCTATCTGGACGAAGTTGGGTTATTCTTGGAAATCGCAGGGCAAAACCTGATTTATAGGTTGGAGAGCGCTGGATGTTTTGATACAAAATTGTCACAACTATTTTTGGTTGGATATTTACTTTTCTTCCATGTTCTTTTGTGATTAGTGGTTTGAGTTTTTTTGTTAGTTCTGTGAATGAAAGTCCTAACTCTGGTTTTTCTTTTAATCCAGATGATTTTCCTATTTCTACAAACTTATTGTTTTTTTCATCTAAACATGAAAGAGTAAATGTTGCATATGAGCCTGCTCTTTTTCCTTTTCCATATTCAGCGCCTGTAATAACTAAATCTAATTCATTTTCAGCAGGTTTAAGTTTTAGCATATGCCCAACCCTTGCTCCTGGCTGATATTTTGAATCTTTGTTTTTAATCATTAATCCTTCTTGATTATTTTTTAATGCTTGTTTGTAAAATTTATCTGCTTTTTTTTCACTGCTTGTTATTAATTGATGAGCGGTTCTTATTTTATACTTATGATTTTGAATTAATTTTCTTAGAATTTTAGTTCTTTTTTCAAAAGGTTCGCTGATTAATTCTTTTCCATTATAATAAAGAATATCAAAAGCATTAATTTCTATCGGAAGTTTTTTAACTAATTCCTGGATATTATGTTTTCTTTTTATTCTTTGTGAGACTGCCTGAAAAGGAGTGTATTTTTTTGTTTTTTTGTCATAACCAACTGCTTCTGAATCTATAATAAATGATTTTGCATTTATATATTTTTGAATGTATTCAACAACATCTGGAAATTGATTTGTGACATTATCTAATCTCCTTGTAAAAATATTAATTTTTCCTTTTTCATCTTTATTAATAATCATTCTAAATCCATCATATTTGTATTCAAAAATTGCTGGTTTTCCAACTCTTTTAAATCCATCTTCAATACTATCTGCTTTTAATGCGAGCATGGCTTTTATTGGATGTCCTGGAGATAAAGTTACTTTTTTTAATTCTTTAATTCCTTTACAGGCTTTTTCAAAAACTAATGCAAAATCTGTTGTTTTGTTATATGCATCTTGAACAGCTTCTGTGTTTTCTTTATTTTTTTCCAGACAACTTTCCACAATACTATCTCTTATTGTTCCAGATGCAACACCAATTCTTAATTGCCCTATTAATGTTCTTATAATATATTTTGCTTCTGTTCCTGTTGCAGAAGTCAGCAGTTCTGATATTAATGATAATTTTTTGTCCACTGCTCCTTTTCCCTGAAGTTCTGGGAGTTTTTTTAAATTGTCAAGAACTTTATCTGTTGTAAGTTTATGAGAGAATAATGTATTTTGTTTTTTATTTCCAATTACTTGTTCTGCAACTTTCCCCAAATCTCCTATTTTTCTCCAGTGGTTTATTATTTCTTTTTTTGATACTCCTGAAGATTTTTCTAATGCTTTAATGCATAACTGTTCTGAAATTCCAAATTCTCTTTCATCATAATCTGGATAAACTTTTCCCTGAAGAAGATAAATGATTTGTTTATCTTTTTCTTTTTTTAATGGTTTAAAAAATTTTGAAAGGATTTCTGTTTTTTTTAATCTGCTTGGATTTTTTTCTAAATCTTCATATGTTTCGCAGAGTTTTGAATATTGCATTTTTTATTTAACTTATATTTTATAAAACTTTTAGCTGAGTTGATTAATAGTTTATATTCTTATTTTCATAGTGAATATTTTATAAGTTATCAGTTCTTTTTAATTAATATTAAGAAAATCTTTTAGTTTATTAAGGTTTTTATACAAATCTTTAAATATTTGTTTCATATTTTATTATTATGGTTAAAATATTTAGGTCTGTTCGGGAGATTTTTAGACATTATCTTCCTGAACAATTTAAAAGAGAGGAAAAAGAAAGGGCAGAGAGATTAGGACCTTATGAAGATTGTAAACAAAGCTTTTATAATACTGAGTTTATAGAACCATTATTAGATGATTTTAGAGAAGCAATAAGAATTGATTAATTATTTCCCTCTTCTTTTTCCAGCTCTTACACTTGGGCGGTTTTTGTTCATTGGAGATTTGCTTCTTAAACCTCTTGACTTTTTTCCAGCAGATGTTAATCCTCTGAAAACTCTGTTTTTATTTTTCTTTTTTGTTATCCAAGACATTTGTTTGTCTTTTTTTATTTCTTGTCTGTTTGGGTCAATTAAAATAACCTCATAAAAATAATATTTCCCATCTTTTCCGATATTGTAAGAATTGAGAACTTCTAAATTTTTGAATTTTCTTTGAACTCTTTGTTCTGCAACCCATTTGTAATTCATTTTAAGGATTTTTTTATTGCTTTGTCTTCTTGTTTTTCTTCCTTTAACTGGTTTTTTTCTTTTTCTTCCCCCTCTTTGAATTCTTATTCTTGCAATTATAAATCCTTTTTTTGCTTTGTATCCAAGAGAGTGGGCTCTGTTTAATCTTAGTGGTTTGTCAATTTTTACAATTGTATTGCCTTTTCTCCATTCAATCATTCTTTGTCTTAGAATTTTTATATCTGGTTTTTTCCAAGCCTGTTTTAAATAATAGTGTAATCCTTTTGCCATGTTTTATGTTGTTTTCTGTTAATCTTATAAATTTTAAACTATGTTTTGAGTAGCTTTTATTTTATAAAGATATTGATATTATTGAGTAATAAATTTGGTTTTTAAAGTTATTTATTTAAAATGAGCCTGCTCAGATTTGAACTGAGGACCCCTACCTTATCAGAGTAGTGCTCTAACCAGACTGAGCTACAGGCTCATAGAAATAATTGTTTATTTCAATTTATAAGTTTATTGTTTTTATTTCTTTTCAATAACCTAAATTCTATTATATGTTTAAATTAGTAATTTAAGTTATCTCTGCTCAATAACCTAAATTTTATTATATGTTTAAATTAGTAATTTAAGTTATCTCTGCTCTATCTCTGCTCAATAACCTAAATTTTATTATATGTTTAAATTAGTAATTTAAGTTATCTCTGCTCAATAACCTAAATTTTATTATATGTTTAAATTAGTAATTTAAGTTATCTCGCCTGCAACTCAAGAATTAGGTTTTCTTTATTTAAAGAGTAATTTAAAATTGGAAGATTCATATTAAGGATTTTTGTGTAAACTTTCTTTTTTGAAAGCGCTTTGATTTCAATTGAGTTTTCTAATTGGTTTATTAGGATATCGTTTATGTTTTTAACTCCTGGAAGTTCGAGTTCATAAATTAATTTTCCTGATAGCCGTTTCATTTTTGTTTTTGGCTCTTTTCTTGGGAGTTTTGCAAATTGTTTTGCTTTTTCTTTTGACATATTTTGTTCTATTTTTATTGGTTTTTGAATTTCCTTTCTTATTTGTGTTTTTTTAGGAAAAACTCTTTTTCCATTCACGAAAAACTGAATGTCCATGTTATTATAATGCTCTTTTGGTTGTTCAGGTATATTTCTCATCATTTTTTCAGTCATTTTCATAGCAGTTTTTAGAATTTTGTTTATTGGAATATGATTAACATTATTAAACATAGATTCAAAACTGTCATCAAAATCATCTTTTCCAAGTAGCCCGTAATTTTTTTTATCGTATTTTGAGTTTAAGTCCTGTCCGCAAAAAGGACAGAATCTACAGTTCTTTTCTATTTTTCTATTACATTTCGGGCATTTTTTTTTGAACATTTTATTAGAATACACAACCTTTTAAGGGAAAGTTTTTTAATATTTAAATCTTTGGATAGTCTATGGAAAGAGATGAGTTAATTAAGAGATACAATATTGATGTTGAGAAGCTTGAGAAAGAGCAATTGAAATTGGCAAAGCAGTTGAAGATTAAAGATAAAATGGATTTTTCTTTGGCTGATAGGTTCGGGGCTTTTTTTAACACTTTTATTAAAAATAAAATTTTTAGCTGTGTAATTGTTTGCAACAGGAATCTGGAAGTTGTTGACAGAGCTTATGCATTTAAGAAAACAGATTTTCCTTATCTTGCAGGATTTAGGGCTTACAGAGAATTGCCTGCGATGATGCTTGCATTTAATAAATTAAAAGAAAAGCCAGATGTTGTTTTTATTTCTGGTATGGGAATTACTCATTCACGGTTTGGGTTAGCGAGTCATTTTTCGATTTTTGCTGATGTTCCAAGTATTGGAGTTTCAAATTCTATTTTTGGCTGTGAGGAAAAAGGGGAGGACATTATAAAAGGAGGGAAAAAAGTCGGAAAAATTTTTACAAGCAAACCAGGGAGCAGAAAAATGTATGTTAGTCCTGGGAATTTGATAAGTATTCAAACCTCTCTTGAACTTTGCAGGCAGTTTATTAATCTCCCTCACAAATTACCAGAGCCAATGCATTTAGCAGGCAAGTATGCAAGAGAGGTTAAGGGAGAGTTAGAGGTTAATTAATGAGGTTCTCTGAAAAAAGAAAGCTGGATTTTGTGGTGAATAACTTTTTCTATGATTTTTTTTGAATTGAATTTTTTTGTTTTTCTTATTTCTTTGAAAGAAGGAAGCAGAATTAAATTGACAGTTATTCTTGCAAAACTAGATATTAAGAAAATGAAAAGTAATTTATCTATGAAATTGATTGACAGGATTTTTATTAATATGGCTCCAAGTCCTGCTCCGAGGAATATCCCTATGCCATTTAATAAATTGTAATATGAAACTGCCAATGCTCTTTTTTTTGGTGTGACAGAATCGTAAATAAAGTTTCCTGCTGACAGGTTGAATCCTGCCCAACCGATTCCCCCGATTAAAGCAGGGCAGAAAATTAAGAAAATTGGCGAGTCTGAAATCAGCCATAAAATTGGATAAATTGAAATTAAAACAGAGGTTATTTTCAGGGCTTTATAGTTTCCATATTTGTCTGCGAATTTTCCCCATTGTTTTATTATTATCAGCCCGAATATTGTTTGAGAAAGAAGAATTGTCATAAAAGTTACATAACTAAAACCTAAATTTCTTAGCATATAAACTGCAAATAATGGGCTGGCGATGAATACTGCAAAAGAAGTTGATGCTTTGAAGATTGTGAATTTTCCGAAATTATTTGAAGGGGCTTTTTTTAAAAATTTCCATAGACTAAAGTAATTTTTTTTGTTTATTTTTTGTTTTGGTTCAGGTGTTTTTTTAAAATAATAAATGCAGATTAATCTTGAAACCATTGCTAAGAAAAATAATATCATAAATCCTAGCATTATGCATTTGTTTTTCTTGAAAAAATCCAGAAAAAATGCTGCTAAGATTGTGAAGATTACAGTAAATATCCCTATGATAAGATTCCGTTTTGAGAACCATTTTCCCCGATAGTTTTTATCAACTACATCTCCCATCCATGAGAACCAGGCAGGAGCTCCGATGTTTGCAATGATTACATAAATTGAGAAAAAAATTAAAAGCAATAAAGGAAGTGTGGAAATTATTATTCCTTTGTAAAATAAAAATGCCAAAATGATTAAGGGAATCCACATTAATGATTCAAAAAAGATAGAAATTGTTATTATTTTTTTTCTTGAATATTTTTCAGTTAATCTTGAACTTTGCCATTGGCTTATTGGACCTAATAATCCTGTAACAGAAGAAAGCATTGCAATTAAAGAGCTGCTTGCGTTGATTGCAACTGCAAAAGGAGTAATATAAGAATTTCCAAATGAATTTTTGATTGTTGCAAAAATACCTTCTTTTATGGAAAAGTGTCTTGATTTTCTCTGCAACTTTCTAATTCTCCTTTTTTTTGAATTCATGTTTTATTAAAATTTTTAGAATTAATAAATGTTGTGAAAAGAGATGCACCCTGCTACTCGCACGATGCATTTTTATTTTATTTATTAAAGAGTTAAATGCACCCTGCGAGAATTGAACTCGCGCCTGGAACTTGGGAAGCTC
This sequence comes from Candidatus Dojkabacteria bacterium, assembly GCA_017610445.1. GTDB lineage: Archaea > Nanobdellota > Nanobdellia > Pacearchaeales > GW2011-AR1 > ARS1285. The sequence goes on along the minus strand of JAFCCB010000004.1, from coordinate 13,491 downwards.
CGATTCTGCCACTAAACTAAGGATGCATTCTAAGGGTATATCCCTTAGTAATCTCTAAAATATGTAGTTTAGTTAGGTTTTTATATTCTTATTTTTTATGGTTTTTATGGTTAGCAAGAAATTTTATATTACAACTGCGATTGATTATGTAAATGCTCGTCCGCATATTGGGCATGCATTTGAGAAAGTTATAGCTGATGCTTTAGCTCGTTGGCATAAGTTAAAGGGAGAGAGGGTTTGGTTTTTAACTGGGACTGATGAAAATGCACAGAAAAATGTTCAGGCTGCAAAAGAAAAAGGGGTTGATGTTCAGAAATTTGTAGATAAAAATTCTAAAATTTTTATTGAATTGTGCGAGAAGTTGAACATAAAATATGATGATTTTATCAGAACAACTGAAAAAAAACATGTAAAAAAAGCCCAGGAGATTTTTAAAAAAGTTTATGATAAAGGAGAAATTTACAAAGGAAAATATGAGGGGCTTTATTGTGTTGGTTGTGAGTCATTTATTACTGAAAAAGATTTAGTTGACGGGAAATGCCCTGAACACGACAAAGTTCCTGAAAAGATTTCTGAAGATGCTTATTTTTTTAAATTAAGCAAATATAAAAATAAAATAATTAAATTTATTGAGAATTATATTATTCCTGAAAAAAGAAAAAATGAAATTTTGTCGAGATTGAAAAACCAAGAGTTGGGGGATTTGTGTGTTTCAAGAAGTGGTTTGGATTGGGGAATTGATTCTTCAATTGATAAGAAATTTAAGATTTATGTTTGGTTTGATGCTTTAATAAATTATGTTTCTGGTGCTGATGGGAATTGGCCTGCTGATGTCCATGTTATTGGAAAAGGAATTAATTGGTTTCATTCTGTTATTTGGCCTGGGATTTTAATGTCTGCTGGGTATAAACTTCCTAAAAAATTATTAGTTCATGGTTATTTAAATTTGGGGGGACAGAAAATAAGCAAAAGTTTAGGAAATGTGATTGAACCGATTGGATTAATTAAGAAATATGGCTGTGATGCTGTCAGATATTCTTTATTAAGAAGTTCTATATTTGAAGATTCTGATTATTCTGAAAAAATTTTAATTTCAAGGTACAATAATGAACTTGCAAATAAACTTGGTAATTTAATTTCAAGAGTGAGTGCTTTGGCTGAGAAAAATGGTTTGGAAAAGTGTGAGAATAAACTTTTGAAAAAATTGAGGCTGAAAGAGATTGAGCGATTGATTGAGGGTTTTGAGTTAAATAAAGCACTTGATTTGATTTTTAAATTTATTGATGTTTGCAATGAATATGTTCAGAAAAAGAAGCCGTGGGAGAGCAAGAATAAGAAAGTTTTGTATGAATTAGCTGATAGTATTAAGGTGATTGGGATTTTGCTTTGGGTTTTTATTCCTTCTACTTCTGAGAAGATTGCAAAGCAGTTTGGATTTAAGATTAAGTTTAATGAAATTAAAAAATCAATTAAGATTAAGAAAATTAAGAAAGGGGAGATTTTGTTTAAGAAGATTTGAAGATTTTTTATATCTTTTTCTATACAATATTATTTAAATAAGCTTAAAGCTAATTAAAAAAATGAGTCCAACAAAAAAATTTGAGATAGCTTATTTTAAAAATACCACACCCCCTACTATTAGATTTGAAAAATTTGATTACTCATTTGCTGCTAAGCATTTTACTCCAAAGGAAGTAATTGAGATTGCTCCACAGTTAAAAAATGCCCCTTGTTTTCATCGAGATAAAGATAAACAAACAGTTCCTTATAAAGAGGTTACTGCAGGGGGAAAAACGTTTTATGTTCTGGACCCTTTGCATAATTGTGTTAGATTACCAACTTTAGACGACAGACCTGTTAAAATTTCAAGTAAATCTCAATTAGGAATATTAAGTGATGGTGAAATTAAAAAGAATATTAAGCTGGCAGAAAAATTATCTGAAGGCATTTTTTAACTAACTTTACTCCCTAAGATCATTGCTCCATCTGGTTGCAAAAGTTTTACTTCTGATTTGTCATCATTTGATGCTGCTAAAAGCATACCTTTTGATTCAATTCCCTTTATTATTTTTGGCTCAAGATTTGTGAATATAATACATCTTTTACCTTCTAATTCCTGTTTAGTGTAATAAAGTTTCATTCCTGCTACAATAATTCTTGTTTCTGTTCCTAAATCTATTTTTAATTTGTATAATTTATCAGCCCCTTTTATATCTTCAACTTCTAAGATTTCTGCTGTCCGCAAGTCTAGTTTTTGCCAGTCGCTGAATGATATGTTTTCCATATTAATTAATTTATTTTATCTATTCTATTATTTTATATTCTTATAAACATTGAGTTAGGTAGAGGAGCTAATTTAATGAGCTTGAATATCTTATTCACTGAGTTTAAACACTCATCTTTATAGCATTATATTTTGCAAATTACTGATATATTTTTTAAATTTATTTTAATCCTAAAGCCCTAAAAAATCTCCCCCAAACTCCAAGAGTTATTGGAGGTTCAATTTTTATGTTATTTCCTAAAAGTCTTTTTGAGATATTGACATAATTTTGTGCTGCTTTTGATTTTGGGTGAGTGTGAATTACCGCATTTTTCATAACCTGAGATTCTCTGATTGAATCTTCTTCAGGGATAATTCCTAATAAAGGAGCTTCTAACATATCCTGGATATTTGAGATTGACATTTCTGTTTTTCCTCCTCTCCATCTTGTTATTATAATCCCTTTTATTGGTTTATTCATTTCTTCTGTGAGTTTTATTGTCTTTAAGGCGTCTGTTACTGCTGCCATTTCAGGATTAGTGACAATAATAATTTCATCTGCAATTTGTATTAGGGTTTTTGCTTCCTGCCCTAATCCTGCTGCAGAGTCAATTAAAATGTGGTTTGTTATTTTTTTTAGTTTTTTTGCGATGTCTGGGAATTTTTTATAATCTATTTTTTCTGTTTCTTTTAAGGATAAAGAAGATGGGATGATTTTAGTTCCTGATTCGTGTTCGTAGATTGCATCTTCTAATTTTGCCTGTCCGTTTAAAACATGATTAAGAGTTATTGGGACTATTGGAGCTCCTAGATGAATTCCTACATTTGGGGTTGTAAGATTTCCATCAACAATAATTACCTCTTCTCCTAATAAATTAAGTGAAGTTCCTAAGTTAATTGTGGTAGTTGTTTTTCCTACTCCCCCTTTTCCGGAAATTATTACATATATTTTAGCCATCTTTTATTTGATTTATGATTTGAGATTTATAAACGCTTTGATAATTAGAATTTGTTTATTTGCTAGTAAGAAAAATTTTGGTGTAATTTATGAATCTTTCAAGGATTTCAGAGTATTCTTTTAATTTGTCCAAGTCAATTCTGATTTCCTCGCCTTTGTATGTGACTGTTAAGCAGACGCCTTTTCTGAATTCTCCAGCTTTTGTTTTTTTTAAGGCATCAATTAATTTGAACATTTCATATTCTTTAACAACATCCATAACTTCTGGAATTTTTTTGAAATTTTTTTTGACTGCATCTAATTTTAGTTTTGAAGCAGTTGGTATTTTTTTAATCTTTTTTTTCTTTTTTGCTTTTTCTAATAATCCTTCAAAAGAGCAATCAATCATTATTTTCCATCTTTTGATAAGATTAATCATTACATCGCAGGTTTTGGTGTATTTCAAACTGACATAAAGCAGATGGTCTGCGCTTATCTTTTCCTTTATTATTTTTTCTAATATCTCTGACATAATCCTCTCCTCTTTAAAAAAGGGTTTAAATTAAAAGAAGGGGTTATATTTAAATGTTGTTTAATTTTTGATTTTTGGTTAGAATATTAAATTATTAATTTTGGTGGTTTTTTAAAGAATTGTGATTATTATAAATAAGAGTAAAAGGGTTAAAAAGAAAAATTCTTCAAGGAAAAAGACAAGTAAAAAAATCTATAACTGGTTATAGAAAAATTAAAAGAGGTCTTAAAAAATTAAAAAAATACAGACCTTAGAATGTTAGAAGGATTAGACAGAAAAATTAAATTAGATATTATCATTACAGTAATAGCAACTTTTGTTTCAGTAAATTTGATAATTTGCTCGTATGTTTGGAATGGTTATGCTTCTCAGATATTGTCAATATTAGTTATTTTATTACCTACTATTTATATTGTTGGAAATTTAATTATAAGATGTATTTTAATAAAGAATTTAAGGACTTAAGAGAAGATTACGATGAAACAATAATAGAAATTAGTGAAGGTGCTGAAGAAATGAAACAAGAAATAGACAATTTAATAGAGGAAAATAAGGATTTAAAAAACAAAAATTAATTATTTAATTAGAAAGGTTTTTAAATAACTAAATTGTATTAGTTTTACCTTTGGGAAAGAGAGTTCTTGATAATTAAGGAGAAATTAAAATGAGTTTATTAGAAACATTAGAAGAAGGATTGAAAACAAACCCAGAAATTAGTTTAGTTAAATATTTTAAAGGGTATTATTCTTTAGATGATGGGCATAAGCCTGATTTTTGGATTGCACCTAAACAAGGAGAATACACCACAAAAGGAATAAATAATTTTATGGAAAAAATAAAAATTCCAGAATTCAATCCCCAGGTTATTACTTCTTTTATTATCAAACCTGAAAAAAGATTAGTTTTTGGGAAGTTATTTTACAGAGAAAAAATAGGGATAAGCAAAAAAAGTGGGAAGTCTATTTATGAATTAGAAGATAATACTTTTTGTGATAAAAATTTCAAAAATGGAAAATTTGAAACTTCTTGGAATGCGGAAGAGAATTATATGAGGAGTATTTTAGTTGTTGTTTGCCCAGATGAAATTATTGCAAAAGAAAGATTGGATAATCATAAGTTTACAGAGGATGGTAAATATACTTATTCTATATCTTTAAAAGATTTAAAGAAGTATGCAAAGAAATAATTTTTAATTAACTTTTATTTTATTATTTATATTCATTAGAAGTTCTTTTGCCAATAAAAGATATTGTTTTATTTTATTTATATCTAAAATTTGGGTTTTTAGGGTGTCTGATAAGATAACTATTTTATCTTTTTTTACAAATTCCATTGCACTTTGCTTGTGTTTTTTGTTTATTTCTAAGATTTCTAAAATTTTTTTTGTCTGTTCATTATTTAAGTTGTAAGTTTTTGAGCATTTTTGTGCGAAAGTTCTGATATTTTCCTGATTATCTGAGTAGAGTTTTATTCTTTTGTACAGGTATTCATAGTTGAGTATAGTATTTATGCAGTTTGTGATTGATTTGTAAATTTCGTCAAATATTTTTAATAAAAGGCGCCTGTCATTTACAAGAGGAAAAGTAACATAAGTTATGTGATCTGCTATTTGCAGGGCTTTGATGGCTTGTTGCAGATTTTCCTGGAATTTTTCCATATTATTAGATTTTTTATTTTGTTTGTAATTCAATAAGTTATTAGGTTATGCAATGAGTTTGTCTGCATTTTTGTTTTGGTATACTTTTTATTTCCTAAACTCATATTTTGTAAGTTAGTGATGTTTTTGATATAGAAATAAAGCAGAAATTATTAATAAAATTATGTATAATAGAATTATTATTTGAGCTCATTAATTAGTTTTTGGTTTTTTGCAGGCAATATCTGATAAAAAGGTTCTGTAATTTAAACCATAAACAGAAAGAAAGTGTATTATAAATGCTGATGCTCCTAACATTATTGTTTTTATTTTTGTTATCATTTGCTCGTTTTTTATTAACTTAAACTCAAAATTGCTTCTGTTAAATCTCCACCTGTTTTTTCTAATGCTTGTTTTGCTTCTTGTTCTAAGCAACCTATTTTTTCCATTATTGTTTTAATGTCTTGTTCTGTGTTATCTTGTTTTTCTTCTTCACTTACATCCCCTGAGATTTGGAAATTAGTTTGTCCCTGCATATTGATTTTTATTACAGAAGGATTGCTGATTATTATATTTTTGTCGCTTGTTTCTATTGTTACTTTGTTTGCAGGAATTTCCTGCTGAGCTATGCCCATTTTTTTCATCATTTGCTGCATTTTTTTTGGGTTTAATCCTGGGAACATTTTTTATTTATTATATTTAATTTTTATTTTATTTAAAACTTTATTTTGTTTTTGTAATATTGTGTTTATTTCTTAATAATTTTTTTCTTTTTTAAGTTCTTTAGGTTGGGAAATTGGGATTGTATTATCTATTGGTTTATGGGCTTGTAAATTACTTTCTTGAGCTTGGGAGGTGTTTTTATCCTAATAATCACAGGTATTAATAAATATTCTAATTTCATTTCATCCTCCAATTGGGAAAAAGATTTTTAAAATTACAACAAAGGCAATAATTCCTATTATGAACAAAACTATATGAGAAGGTTTAAGCTTGAATCTGCTGTTGTATTCTTCATTATAACGCATTAAACCCCCGCCTGAAGAAGGCATATGTATTCCTTGATTTGCCATTTTATTATAAGATTTATTGTAGGATATTATTTAAAAAGGTTATTGTTTAAATAAATATATGAATAAATATAATTCAAAAGAAGTTGAAGGCAGAATTCGTGATTTTTGGGAGCGTGAGAAGATTTATAAATTTAATCCTAAGAAAAAAGGAGAAGTTTACTCTATAGATACACCTCCACCATATGCTTCTGCAGGACACTTGCATGTTGGGCATGCTTTACATTATACACAATTTGAGATTATTGCAAGAGTCAGGAGAATGTTAGGTTATAATGTTTATTTTGCTCCTGGTTTTGATAATAATGGTTTGCCTACTGAAAAATATGTTGAGGAAAAACTTAAGATAAATAAGGCAAAGACAAATAGAACAGAGTTTAGAAAATTATGTTTGAAAGAATCTAAAAAGATTGAAGATATTTATAAGGAAAAAGTGTTAAAGAAACTTGGGCATAGTTATGATTGGGATTTGCTTTATACAACAATTAGTCCTGAAGCACAAAAAGTTGCTCAGACTAGTTTTTTAAAATTGATTAAGAAAAAAGAATGTTATAGGGCAAAAGAGCCGACTATTTGGTGCCCTTATCATGAAACAGCACTTGCTCAAGCAGAAGTTGAAGATTTGAAAAGGACAACTAAATTAAATTATATTGAGTTTGGTAAAGATAAAAAAATTTTGATTGCTACAACTCGTCCTGAATTATTAAGTTCTTGTGTTGGGATTTTTGTTAATCCAGCTGATAAGAGACATAAATCTTTAATTGGAAAACAGATTTTAGTTCCTATTTTTAATTATGAGGTTGAAGTTAGAGCTGATGAAAAAGTTGAGAAAGATTTTGGAACAGGAATTGTAATGGTTTGTACTTTTGGGGATAATACAGATATTGAATGGTATAAAAAATATAAGCTTGATTTGAAAATTTCAGTAGATAAAAAAGGGAAGTTAAATGAAAATGCAGGTAAATTTGCTGGGTTAGATTTGAAAGAGGGCAGACAGGCTATTCTTGAAGAATTGAAAAAACAAGGCAGGTTGAAAAAACAAGAACCATTAGAACAGACTGTTGGGAGTTGTTGGAGATGTGGCACTCCTGTTGAATATATTGTTACAGAGCAATGGCTGATTCATACTTTAAAGCACAAGAAAAAATTATTAGAGATGGGAAACAAAATTAATTGGTATCCTAAGTTTATGAAAGTTAGATATAATGATTGGATTAAGAATTTGGCTTGGGATTGGACGATTTCAAGACAAAGATATTATGGTGTTCCTATTCCTGTTTGGTATTGTGATAAGTGCGGGAAAGTTATTTTGCCTGATGAAAAAGAATTACCTCTTGACCCTTTGCAAATAAAAAGAAAATGCAAATGCGGTGGGAATGGAATTCCAGAGCAAGATGTTTTTGATACTTGGGTAACTTCTTCTCAAAGTCCTGAAATTGCATTAAGATGGTTAGAAAAACCAGAACAATATAAAAAATTAGCACCAATGAGTCTGCGTCCTCAGTCACATGATATTATTAGAACCTGGGCTTTTTATACAATATTAAAAAGTTATTTATTATTTAACAGGATTCCCTGGAAAGATTTAATGGTTGGAACTTTTATTTTAGATGAAAAAGGACATGGAATGAGCAAAAGCAAAGGAAATGCTGTTTGGGCTGATAAAATGATTGAGAAATATAGTGTTGATGTTTTTAGATACTGGGTTGGTGGAGCAAGTGTTGGAAGTGATTTGCCTTTTAATGAACAGGATTTAATTGCAGGAAAAAGATTTATTACAAAATTGCATAATGCTGGTAATTTTGTTTTTATGAATTTAAAAGATTATAATGGCAAGAAGCCTGTGCTTTATGCTATTGATAAATGGATGTTGCAAAAAATCAAGGAGATAAGTGAGAAAGCAGAAAAAAAATATATTAAATATAATATTGCTGGAGCTAAAAGAATAATTGAGAATTTTTTTTGGCATGATTTTTGTGATAATTATTTAGAGATTGTAAAGACGCGGATTTACCAAAATAAAAAAGGCAAAGAATCTGCCCAATATGTTTTGTATAAAGTATTGCTTTCTATTTTGAAGTTAATTGCTCCGATAATGCCGTTTATTACAGAAGAGATTTATCAAAAGCATTACAGAAAAATAGAAGGAGATAAAAGTATTCATTTAAGTTTGTTTGAGAAGATTGACAGCGGGGGGGAGTTAGGGGCTGGAGATTTGTTTGTTGAGATTTTGAGTAAGATTAGACAGGAGAAAACAAAAGCTAAAAAATCAATGAAATCTGAGATTGTTTTAAGTTTGGATAAGAAAGATATTAAGAGATTGGGCGGGATGATTGAAGATTTGAAAGATGTTATGAATGCTAAAGAGATTAAGGAAGGGGAATTTGAGGTTGAGTTTGTTTAAAAGAAAGCTTTAAAAAGAGAATATTTCTTGTTAAATTAACCTGAAAGGGAATAAGAGTTCTGTGATGAATAATTAAGATGAGATTATTAATTAAGAGAGACACCACCCAATTAATGAAGACAGAAGGAAGAGCAGAATTAGATAGTGGTGTGCCAAAAATTCTTAAATCTCCAAGAGTTGTTCCTGATTTTGAAGTTAAGATGATTCAGAAAAGAATACCTAATGATGATTTGATTATTGCAAAGCAAGAAGATTATTCTGAAATTGATAACCATCTCCAAATTACTAATAGACAGCAAAAAAACCTTGTTAGAAAATATTTAGATAAAATAACTTTAACTGGAATTTGGAGTGGGTATAGGTCTGTGTTGGTTTCAAATGGTAATGGTGGGTTGTATAGATTAAAAGGTGTTTCATTTAATCCTAAAGAGCCAGTAGTTCAAGAATATGATAATGGAGATTATGAAGTTTTTGGAGGACAACCATTACAATCTGCTAGATTTGAAAAAAGAATGTCTGATAAGTTTAATAAAGTTCTTGAGAATGAGGGCATTATCCCTATTATGAAATGTAAAGGATATTGGCATTACCCAACAAAAGTAAGGGGAAGAAAATTAGCTGCTTCTGTTGTTGAAGTAGAAGGAGATACTAGATTAGATGAGTTTATGTTTTTAATTGAAAATTATTTTATTCACAGAGTTAATGGAGAAGGTAAAAGAGAATTACCTCTGAATAGTAAAGGAGGTGAATTATATTTTGCTATAAGGAATTTGTATTATGATATGGGTTTTGCCACTGGGAGATTAAAAAAATTAATGGATAAAAATAATCAAACTTGGAGTGCAGATAATGGTAGAAGCAATGCACATATAGGAAATATTGTTCTTTATAATGGAACAAATAAAGTAAAATTAGGATTTGTAGATTTTGATGCTTCTGGCGATATTAGGGATTTTTCAAAATCTGAAATAAGAGAAATGCAGAAAAGAGAATATGAAACTATTAAAAATAGTGCAAAAGCTGGACCAATAAGTTTGAGGGATATAAAAATGGGTTTTTTACATGGACAAAATGTATATGCTGGTTATCTTCAGTGTAGAGAAGGATTTATTAATGGTTTTGAAGCAGGTTATGAGGAAGAAAGAAGAACAGGAATCAGAACATCTGAAATTGCTAATGGCATTGATTTTTCAAAATTTTTAGAAGTTTTTGAAGTTTTAAGGGATAGTTGCAGATTGGTTCCAGAACCAATAAGAAAAGTTGCAGAAAGGGGTGGGGGATTAAATGATTTACTTCATAGTTATGATAAATATGTTGGACATAAGGAAGAAAAATCTTTGGAAAATTATATTTTGGAAGAAGATAAAGATGTTTATAATACTCTTAATAAAAATAGAGAATATCAAAAGGATTTGTTAAGTAAATATAATGATAAATATATTGTATAATTCTTATGGAATATGGTTTCTTTTAAAAGACTTGCTTGAAGATTTGAAAGATGTTATGAATGCTAAAGAGATTAAGGAAGGGGAATTTGGGATAAAATTTGTTGAGTAGGTTTTGATAATCTATTATATATCTCAAGCATTTTTGCTGTTAATGTTTTGTATTCTGGATGTGAAATTTGTAAATCATTATCTAAATCTATTATTTTTTGTTTATGTACTTCTGAAGGGCGTGTTGAGCAGATTTTAATTGCATAAGGTATTGCAATATTTTTTCTTTTTTCTTGAATTCTTTTAATTAATGTTAGATTTCTGATATCTTGTTTTTGTTGTAGGGTTAATTTTGTTGTCATGGATTTGTGCACAGAAAACATTATAAAAGCTTTTCTATATTAAATTACATAACTAATATCTCACAAGAATTTAAGTTTGAGAGATGAGAAGATTAAACTACTCATAATAAATCTTAAAATATTAAAAGATTTAGATAAAAAATAAAATGGAAGAAGCAGATAAATTAAAATTGGAAGAATTTTTAGATGAGATGAAAGAGTATAAAGCAAGGCATACTGAACTTATTAGTGTTTATGTTCCTGCTGGTTTTGATATTAATCTTATTACTAAACAAATTGAGAGTGAGAAATCTACTGCAACAAATATTAAGAGCACGACTACAAGGAAAAATGTGAAAGATGCTTTAGAGAGCTTGATTAGATTAACTAAAGGAATGAAGAAAACTCCTAAAAATGGTGTTGTTTTATTTGCTGGGAATGTTTCTAAGGTAGAAGGGCAGGATAATTTTATTACAGAGGTTTTTGAGCCTGGTGAAGAATTAAATGTAAGATTGTACAGGTGCGACCAGACTTTTGTTTTAGAACCTTTAGATGAAATGCTTGAAGTTAAAGAGGTTTATGGATTGGTTGTGATTGAGAGAAATGAAGCTACAATTGGATTGCTTGTTGGAAAGAAAATAAAAGTTTTGCAGAAATTTGATTCTATGGTTCCTGGAAAGACAAATAAAGGGGGGCAAAGTGCAGCACGTTACAGCAGAATTAGGGATAATATGGCTAAGGAATTTTTTAGGAAAATTGCAAAGGTGATGAAAGAGGAATTTTTTGATATGAAGAATTTGAAAGGGATTTTAGTCGGCGGGCCTGGACCAACAAAAGAGGATTTTTTAAAAGAAGGGAATTTGGTTACTGCTTTGCAGGAGAAAGTAATTGCTGTAAAAGATATTGGTTATGCTGATGAGCATGGATTGGATTTGCTGGTTGAGTGTTCTGGAGATGTTTTGGCTGAGCAGGAGATTATTTATGAGAAAAAAATTTTAGAGAAATTTTTTAATATGCTTGGGAAAGAGAGGGATAAAACTGTTTATGGTGTGAAAGAAGTTGAAAAAGCGCTGAAATTTGGGGCTGTTGATACTTTGTTTTTGTCTAAGAAACTGAAAAAATCTGACATCAAAAAGTTTGAGAAAAAAGCAAGTGAGACAAGTGTTAAGGTTGAGTTAATTTCAGTTGATACAGAAGAAGGCGGGGAGTTTTGGAACTTGGGGGGGATTGGGGCGATTTTGAGGTTTAAGATTTAAATGATAATTTTACAATTTTAAACAATTTATTTATTATTAATTTAATATCGTTTTCATTATTTATAAGAAATTCTTTTTCTATTTTTTGCCCATAATAAAGAATATTATTCCTTAATTTTCTTAATTCATCAATTAAAATTATTTGAGATTTATCAAATTCTTTGTAATTTTGTTCTAAATAAACAATAAGCATTTTATGACTTAAAGTTTTAAACCCATTAGAATACATTAAAGCAGTAATTAATTCTTTTATTATCTCATAATATTCTTCAATTATTTTATAAGTTTTAGTTTCTTTGTTAATATCATTAAATCTTTCTTTAGCCATTTCTATTAAAGATTTGATTCTAATTTTATTTTTACTTATTTTAAATATTTCATTATTCATTTTTTAAATATCCATATAAAACTTCTCCATTAATTATTTCTAATTGAAGATTTTCAGGCAGTTTTTTTAATTTTTCTTTTATGATTATATGAATTTTCCGATTAAGAATTTTTTCAAATTTTTTTAATTCTAATCTTTTTTTTGTTTTTGAAATTATTAATAAATCAATATCACTTTCTTTAACATCTTCTCCCCTAAAAAAAGAACCATATAAAATAATAGTTTTAGGATATAAAGAAGTTATTAAATAATCTATTAAATCTGATTCTTTAATTTTCATAAGATTGAAGATTTTTTTATAAAATAAAAAAGAGGTATTCTCTCTATTTGCAATATATCCCCTAAATCTTTCACCTTTTTTTGTTGTAATTAACTTTTGGTTTTCTAAATCTTTAATATGTTTTTTAATAGATGTTGGAGCAAGATTTATTTTTCTTGAAATCTCTTTAATATAATGAATTCTTAAAGGTTCATCTATAAAAACTTCAAAAACTTTCCAAATACTGGATTTAAGGATACTTTTTTGTTTCATAATAAACATAAATGTTCTTTAGGATATATAAATGTTTCTATAGAAAATATTTAATCCATAATATACCTGCCTTTTAAAAATTTTTAAAACTTATTGTTATTTGTTAATCACAATCTTTAAAATCCCTTTGTTCTTAAATTATTAATGGAAAAAGAGCATGTTACATCTGATACAGCAGAAGAATTAGATGAAGCAAAGGAGATTAAAGGAATGAAAAAAATAGAGGCAGCTTTGTTTATTGCAGGGAGGTTTCTTGGATTACAAGAACTTGTTATGCTGACTAATATTAATCCATTTATGCTTAAAGAATTGATTGAGAGATTAATTGAGAAATACAATCAAAAAGATTCTGGGATTGAGATTGTTAAAAAAGGGAATATGTGGAAGATGGATGTTAGGCAGGAATATATTGGAATGATTAACAAACTTGCTACTGGAAATGCAGAGTTTAATAAAGCTGAGCAGGAAACTCTTGCTGTGATTGCATATAAACAGCCAGTAAAACAGAGTGTTATTATTAAGATTAGAGGGAATAAAGCTTATGAGCATGTCAAAAAATTTATTGAAAACGGGCTTGTTGTTGGAAAGAAAATGGGGCATACCAAGGAATTAAAATTGAGTAATGATTTTTTTGAGTATTTCCATTTGAAAGATAAAGAATTGAAAAAGAGAGAAGAAGTGATTGGGGGTGGTTGA
>JAFCCB010000021.1 GCA_017610445.1 Candidatus Dojkabacteria bacterium | reverse complement strand
TTTAAAAACAATCTTTCTCTTTCTATTAATAATATAAAACAGGTAATTGACAAAAATATTAAGCAGAATATGAGAAACTTAAACAAACTCAAGAGAATACACAACTTCTCTGAATAATTTATTAATGTAAGATTATAGAATAAAACAAAATGTTGCATATTGAAAAACTGGTGATGAAAGGCTTTAAAAGTTTTGCAAGAGAGACAACTATGCATTTTGATAAAAATATGAATGTTATTGTTGGGCCGAATGGTTCTGGAAAATCCAATATCACTGATGCATTATGTTTTGTTCTTGGCAGATTATCAATTAAATCAATGAGAGCCACTAAAGCATCTCATCTGATTTTTGCAGGAAATAAGCAGTTTAAAAAAGCAAATGAAGCTTATGTGGAAATTATTTTTAATAATCAAGACAAAATTTTTGCATTAGACAGCAAAGAAATCAAAATCAAAAGAATAGTCAGAAAAAACGGGCAAAGTATTTACAAAATCAACAGCGAGACAAAAACAAGACAGGAAGTTTTAGAACTTTTAGCGCAGGCAGGAATTGACCCTCACGGTTTTAACATAGTTCTTCAGGGAGAAATTGAAAGATTTGTCAAAATGCCTTCAGAAGAAAGGAGAAAGGTAATAGAAGAAGTTGCAGGAATCTCTGTCTATGAAATGAGAAAAACCAAATCTTTAAAAGAACTGGAAAAAACAGAAGAAAAATTAAAACAAGTAAACGCAGTTTTAAGAGAAAGAACAAATTATTTAAAGAACTTGGAAAACGAAAGACAGCAGGCTTTAAGATACAAAAAATTAGAACAAACACAAAAACAATGCAAAGCCTCAATCATTAACAAAAATCTACAGGAAAAACAAAAAGAGCTTAATGAAATTAATAAAAAAATTCTGAAAAAAAACCAGGAAATAGAAAGAAAAAAAGAAATAACAGACAAAACACAAAACGAAATTAATTCCTTGAATGAAAGAATAAACAATATTTCCAAAACAATTCAAAAATCTTCCGGGCTGGAGCAGGATTCTTTATTAAATGAAATTTCAGAATTAAAGCAGGATATTGCAGGAACAACTGCAAGAAAAGAAAACTTTGAAAATCAGCTTCATGAGTTAGACAGAAGACAGCAGGCTCTTAAACAAACAATTAAAAATTCAGAAAATGAAATCCAGGAAATAACAAAAGAAAAAGGGAAAAACAGGAAAAAACAACTTGAAGATAAAAAAACACAGCTTGAGGAACTTGACGAATTAAAAAGAAAATCCTATCTTTTAAAGTCAAACATTTCCTCATTTATTAATCAAGTAGAAGATAAGAAAAAACAGATTCAAAGAATGAAAAATGAATCTGACTTTGCTTTAACCAAAATTGAAGAGTTGGAATTAGAAATCAAAATAAAAGAAAATCTCTCCCAACATCAGGAAGCATTAATAAATATAAAATCTTCACTTAAAAATAACAAACAAAAATTAATTGAATTAGAACAGCGATTTCTTCAGCAGGAAAAAATAACTGCAATGCAAAAACAGACAATACATCAGGCAGAAAAAATAAAATTACAGATTCAAAAATTAGATATCTGCCCTTTATGCAAAACAAAAATGACTCCTGAACACACAAAAGAAGTAATTAACAAATCAAATCAAGACATTCTTGAATCAAAAAAAATAATTCAGGAAACAGAAAAACAGATTTCTGAAATTGAAAAAAATTTAGAAAAAACAAAAAATAAAATATCTGAACAGACTTCTGAAATTAGCACAAGAGAGGTAGATATTGTAAAACTTAATTTAATTGATGACAAAAAAAAGGAATTAAAAAGAAACGCAGAACAGATTAAAATTCTTGAATCAGAACTTTCAAATCTGCAGGAAAAACAAAACAATAATAAAAATAAATTTTCTAAAATCAAACTAAGTGAAGAACAATATGAAAATTTAAAACTTGAAGTAAATGAATTGCAAAGAACAGAAGAAAGAGATTTAGGGCAGGAAATAACACAAAAACAAAGAGAATTAGAAAGGATAAAAATTATTATCAAGCAGATTAAAAGAGACAAAGAATCCATCCGGGAAGATTTTTCTGATTTAGAATCTGACTTAGAAAAAAAACAATCAGAGGTTGAAGAAAAAGAAGAGCAGGCTGAAATTTTAAAAAGAAAATACCAAAGAATGTTCTCGCAGAAAAATCAGTTTCAGGACAAAATCAGATTATTTGAAACAAGTCTGCTCAAACACCAAAATGAAAAAAGAACATATGAAAATGACATAAGCAATTTAAACATAGACAAAGCAGGGATAAAAGCAAAAAAAGACAATTTGTCAGAAGAACTAAAAGAATTTCCAAACACTCAGTTTATCAATCTCCCAATAGAAAAACTAAAACAAAGATTAAACAAATCTTCTGAAATTTTATCAAGAATAGGAAATGTAAATATGAGAGCATTAGAAGTTTATGATGACATAAAAAAAGAATATGATAAAATAAAAGAAAAAGTTGAGCAGTTGGACAAAGAAAAACAGGAAATTTTTACTATTATCGCGCAAATAGACAGAAAAAAGAAAAAAACTTTTATGAGAACTCTGAGAGAAATAAATATTTTATTTTCAAGAAATTTCTTGCAGTTAAGTTCAAAAGGGAAGGTTATTCTTGAACCAAAAAACAAACAGGAAGTTTTTGAAGACGGGCTTGATATAATAATCAAAGCAGGAATTGGAAAATATTTTGATGCAACAAGTTTGTCAGGAGGAGAACAAACACTTGTAGCCCTCTCGCTTATTTTTGCAATACAGGAATACAAACCCTACTGCTTTTACATTTTTGATGAGATTGATGCTGCCTTAGATAAAAGAAATAGTGAGAAACTCGCTTATCTTTTAAAAAAATATATAAAACAAGGACAATATATAATAATCACCCATAACGATGCACTAATCTCAGAATCAACAAATGTACTTTATGGTGTAAGTATGCAGGAAGGGATTAGTAAGATTTTGAGCTTAGAGGTTTAAGAAAAAGATTTATAAATATTAACACCATATTAATACCATATTAAGATGGTAAAAGCAATAGTTAACATAAATGAAAACGCAAACAGAATTTTAAATATTATAAAAGCAAAAGAAGATTTAAGAGATAAAAGTGATGCTATTAATTTAATTGTTAATTTATATGGAAAGGAAATATTAGAACCAGAACTTCGTCCTGAATTTATTAAAGAACTTTCAGAATCTAAGGAAGAGGGAACTATACCAATAAATAACAAAATTCTCCCTGCTTTGATGAGTGAAAAATCATTAGCAAAAGACTGGCTAACAAAAGATGAGGATGAAACATGGAAAGATTTGTAAAAGGAGATATTGTAGTTTTGCTCTTTCCTTTTTCAAACTTAAATAATTTCAGAAAAAGGCCTGCATTAGTAATTGCAAATCTACAAGGAGATGATTTTATTGTCTGTCAAATAACAGGAGAATTAAGAAAAGATGATTATTCAATCAAACTTGAAGATAATAATCTTATAAAAAGGAGTTTAAATAAAACAAGCATGATTCGTCCAAATAAATTATTTACTGCAGACAAATCAATAATTTTATATAAAATTTGTTCAATTAATAATCTAAAAATCAAAGAAGTTGAAAATAAAATAATAGAGATATTTAGAAAATAGTTTTTTGAAGTTTTAAGATTGAGAATTTAAAATGGCAACAAAAATAATTATAAAAAATACAATTCGTTATAAAATATTAAATAAAAAGAAAGTCCCTTTATGTGATTATGAAGGAAATTGCAAAAATAAAGCATATAGAGAAGTTTATCCTTCACTTATGAAAGGAAAAAACAAACATAAAGGATGGAGTTATCTTTGTGAAAAACATTTTAAACAAGAGCAAAAAAAGTTTAAAGAAAAATTGCCTAATTGTGATATTGATTAAATTTAAGTTTAGAATTTTTTACTAAAAGAAAAAAGAGAGTTTTAATATTAATAACCAAATCTTCTCTCATAATTTTTATGGCCAAAATATCCTATAATAAGTGCAATAATATAATAAGTGCAATAATTTCAACATTGTTTGCAACAACAGAATAAACTAATCTCCATCCTTGTGGAAGTTTATACCATGACAAATTATCAATATTATATTTCTTTATATATTCTTTTGGAATTAATTTCTTTTTTATTCTTTCTCCACAAAAAACATTTTCTTTTAAATTAGAAATAGCTCTTTTAATAGCTTTCTTTAACTAGCTGTCTTCAGATATAGAATTAAATGCATCCTCAGTTTTTTCATCAGCAAATATAACAACATCAGCAGGTCTAACTGGTCTCATAGATATTAATATCTTTTTCTGTTTATATCTTTTTCTGTTTATCAATCTTTTGATTAATTCAGGATTCCAAATATAAATAATATAACCTTCTTTATCTATGCCTATTTTATTATTTTCATAAAGATATTTAAGAATAATATTAAAAGTCCCCCACATCATTTTTTTAGGAAGATTATTAAATAAGTCTGTTTTTTTGAATTCTCCGCTGTTCTCTTTAATAAACTTTTCTACCATTATAATAGTTTCAAGTCTTGGACTTCTTGTTATTATTTCTCCTACATTAAATTTTAATTGTTCCATTTTATGTATCAAATGATACTATTATCAGTTGATAATATTATTTAAATGTTTTGTTTTTTAGGATTTAGAAGTTTAATCTTTCTTTGGAATTAATGCTGTTCCGCTTGCATAGTTGTCAAAAATTGTATTGTCTCCGGCACCACCAACAGAAACTCTATAATCAACAATAACTTCTGCTTCTTTTTGAACTATTTTTGCAAAACTCTTTGTTAATTCACCACATCTAAGATCGTTTTCAGGATTAAAATGCACTCCCTTTGCCTCATACTCATTTAAATCTTTCCCATTTATTTCACAATAATCTCTTGCAGAAATTGTCAATATTTTTTCTAATTCAATTGCCATTTTTATCTACTGATTAATTCCCGCCCCCGTTTCCACCACCACCTGAATCACTTTTAACCTTATCACTAATTTCTTTCAAATAAAAAATTTTTAAAGGCTTTCCTTTATAATATGCTTTTTTTATATTTTTTTTAAATATTTCATAATCAGATTTTAATATCCTTATATCCCTATAATTATCAATTAAATAAGAATCCTGTTCATTAGTAATTATTTTTAAAGTTCCATCATTATCAAAATTAGGAGCATCAGCAATGAGTTCTATTTTAGAAGCAACAGGCAAATTTTTTTTCTTTATTAAAATTTTTGTTCTAAGTTTAATTTCTGGCCAAACTTTAACAATTGTTTTCATTTGATTTTTAGAAACCTCTTCATCTCTACAAAAATATTCCTGATGTTCAGATATAATTCCTACTCTGCTTTCTTCTGTTTGATTTTTTTCTTCCATTTGGGTTTATTTTTTATCTTCCTGTGCTTTCATCTCTAAATTTTCTTGTTTGCTTTGTTTTAATCTGCCTAATTCATATAATCCAGAAGCTAAATTTGTGGCTCCGAAAACTGCTAATGGAATGTAATTATTTTTTGATGCTTCATCTAAACTCCGAAGAAGATATGCAGCATTTCCAACTATGCCAAATACCACACCCATATTAAGTCCCTTTGATCTTGCAGTTTTAAAATTATTGAGATCCTCCATCTTAATAATAGTTTGATTATTTATTATTTTTCTAATACCTGTAGGAATTCTAAATATAGTAGCAACTGTATAATATAGCCCTTTTCCACCATACACTAAAAAATCTTTTATACCACTATCTACAAAAATTCTCTTTTCAATTGATTTGTATTCTTTTGTCATTTTCAATCACTCACCACTTCTTTTAAAAAAAAGAAAAGAAACAAGTAAATAAAAAAAATAAAAATTAAATTAATTAATAATAGCTTGTTTCTTCGCCAGGTTCTTCTATTTCTTCAGATTTTTTAGTTAATAGTACAATAAGCACAATTAAAAGCACAATAAAAATTATTGCTAAAATCACTGTTAGAATTAAAACTGAATTGCTTTTTGCATTAGCATTTTCTACATTTGCAGAAAAATTAACCTGCTTTACAAGTCCGCTTTCTGAATTAACATTAACAGTCACTAAATGTGTGCCTTCTTCTGCACTCTTAGTTGCTCTAACTTTTACCTGAACAGTTTTGCTTGAATCAGCACTAACAGTTACAATAGGATTATCTATTTCAATTATTAATCCTTTTGACTCTTCTGGTGTTATTGAATAAACAACCATTCTGTCATTTGGATTAATTAAAACAACATCAAAAGTTGTTTCCTCGCCTGTTGAAATTGCTTTAGAGGTTACTGAAGGCAAAATGCCAGTCTGAGCTCCGCTGATAATAACCTTTTTATCAGCTGTTACACTTGTGTCATAGTTGTAAGCTTCAGTTTTTATGTTGTAAATTCCAGGAATAGAATTTCTTGGTATATTCAAGTATATTCTTTTGTTAATTGTGTCATCTCTGTCGCAATCGTCATCTTCACATTCATCTTGAGGACTTAAATCTCCAAAATATACTTTTCTTTCAACACCTAATTCAGGAATTGAAGCTTTAACATAAACATTCTCAAGTTCATCATTACCGTTGTTTTCCAAAACAACATCAAGAGCAATAGAACTGCCAGCAATAATTTCTTGAGGTGCTTCTATTGATAAAAAGTTAAGTCCATACAAATCTTTCTGCATAACTATATCATAAGATTCATCAAAAGGATTTTCTTCACCTTTAGAATAAATTCTTACTCTAAGATGTAAATCCTCTGTTAAATCATCCAAGTCCATGCTTGAAGGCAATTTTAATGAAAATCTTTTAATGTAAGTGCTTCCATCAACAATATGGAATCTTGCAGTAGAATCAGAAATCTCATCTTTGTAGCCTTCTATATATACTTTAACTCTAACATCTGAAGCATTGTCAGCAGCTATAAATTCAACTTCTACAGGAACAGTATCAGATACTTGTCCAGCAGCAGTTGCATTATCACTAATTAAAATATCATTAACCCAAACTTTTGGATTAGCATTAACAATATCACTAGCCATAACACTATTCAAAGTAAAAATCATAGCAAAAATTGCTATAAAAGAAACCAAAATTACTTTATTCTTCATGTTAAAATTTTAAAATTTAATTAATTTTAACACTTAATTTTCCTTTATAAATATTTATATTATGTAGTAACTATGAAATAAGAACACCACATAAATATTTAAATAGGTATACTATGCTATACCAATTAAATAACAAAAGAAAACATTAATATCTTATAAAAATATAAGATATAGAGACTAGAAGAGTAAATTACCCATAATAAAGATTAGGGTTATAGAAGCCATATGCCCTTGCTGCTCATCAACACAGCCAATAAATTTAGATATTACTAATTAAAAGATAATAATATAAAACTAAATAATTAAAATGAAAGACATTACAACAATCAAACTTCAAAAAGAAACAAAAACTCGGTTAGAAAATCTTAAAGAGCATGAAAGAGAAACTTATGAACAAGTAATTAAAAAAATTCTTTATATTTTAAATCAAATTAGAAAAAATCCTGAAACAGCAAATAAAATTTTGAAAAGAATTGATGGGAATATTAAGAGAAAAGAAAGATATTTAAAATAAACTTAGCCCTTCAACAGAATCTTCAACACAATAAGGACTTTCATTAATAATTACAATATTTTTATTTTTAGGCAAATTCTTCAGCAATTTTTTCCATTCTTTTGTTTCAGTTTTTTTATGCCTTTTCTCTCCTTTTTCTCCATACTCAATTCCAGAAAAATGACAATGCCAGTTTTTCTGAGGAAATAATTTTTTAATTTTATTATAATCCACTTTTTTCTCTCTTGCCAAAATATGAGCAAAATCTAAAGTAAAACTGCATCCTGTTTCTTCAACAAGCCGAGAAATTTCATCAATACTTCCAAAAACATTAACCTTGCCCATTGTTTCAGGAGCAATTTTAATTTTCCATTTATTTTTCTTAATTTCTTTTTGCATATCTAAAATATTTGCCTTAATGTTCTGATAAGTTTCTTCTTTATCCATCCCACTGTAATAACCAGGATGAAAAACAACTCTGTAAGCACCTAACCAATCCCCAACTTCACAACTTTTTAAAATTCTTTTTTTGCTCGCTTCAATTTTCGCTTTTTCTTTTGAATTTAAATTAATCCAATAAGGTGCATGAATGCTCAGTTTAATCCCAAGTTTCTCAGCTTCTTTTCCTATTTTCAAAGCATCTTCTTTGTTTTTAATATAAGCACCATAAGTAAATGCAATTTCACAAGCCTTTAAACCTAAATTATGAAACCTCTGTAAATTAAAAACAGCTTCTTTAACTCCTCCAATTCCTGCTGGTCCAAATTTAATTGCCATAATATTGCATGAGATAGTTTAATATTTAAATATATAACTAATAATTAATAAAGTACAATGCTATACTCTCGTATGCAAAGCATGAATAAATTTACACATTACCAAATAAAAATAATATATTAATTAGATTTTTAGATTATGCTGGGACTTCAATTAATCTATGCTTATCCAACGCCTTCCCAATCAATACACTTTCTAATTCAAGTAATTTTTTTATTATAGGATTTTTTGAATTTAAAGTATAAAGTTTTGTTTTTCCAAACTTTCTTGTGACTAAAACAATCTCTTGTTCTTCAATTTGTTTCCAGTAATTAAATAAAGATGCTCTTGAAATCCCTGCTCCTTCTATGATATCTTTTTTAGTTAAGTCAATTCCTTTATTCTCAATTAAAAAATCTATAATTTTAAATACAGGATTTTCTCCTAAAAATTTTATTAATAATGATTGTTCCATAAAAGTTATAAAATAGGAAAGTATATAAATCTTGCTATTCAAAGTCTATTTATATAGACTTATTAAAAAGAGAAAATGTGGACAAATGAAGAAATAAAAGGAAAGATTTTGCATAAACTAACTCGTTTAGGAAAATTTAAACATAGTCATACATCAATTGATAATCTACCAAAAGGCTTCCCCCAAGAAATAAGAGGGAGAGTTGAAGTTTTGGCTAAAGAATTAAAAAAAGAAAGAATATTATTTAGCAAACCAACAAATTATGGAGAAGAAGTTTCTATAAATTCAGAAATAAGAGAAAAAATATTATATTATATAAATAAATTTTTAGAAAAAGAATAGGTATTTTGTTTTAAGGGATATGAAAGCATATCTACATATTGCTTATAGAGAAACAACTGGAATAGTTTATGAAAGAGCAGGAGTTCCTTTAAAATTTGATAAAAAAATCTACCATCAAAGAAGCAAAGTTAAAACAGTATTTAGTGTTATCAAAAGGAAATATGAAAGCTTTGTTTTGAGCAAATCCTTTGAGATACAGAAGAAAGAACTTTTGATAAGATTGATTGCTTATAATATAGGCAGGAAATTAATTCTTTCTTTGGTGATTATAGGAATTCACCAAAGCAGAAAAAACATTACTTTATGAATCCCTCTATCTATAATTGCTATTTAGTTAAATGCAGAAGAAATCCATATCATTTATGATATGGTATCAATAATGTGCAAAACTTTGAGATATAGATAAGAATCTTAAACTCTGTTTTGTGTAGCTAAAAATTGTAAATAGATATTTCTTTGATATATTTGTTTAAGTAAGCTTCGCCCTTGAAGAAGGCGTTCTCAAAAACTTTACAGACACAGTTTTTCCACACTTTATATGATAAAAGAGCATAACAAGAATTGGGTTCAATTGTGATTGCTATCTCCTCCCAAAGAAATAAATTTTATTCAAAACCCTTTAAACTCTTCTCTTATCTCCCCAACATTCTCCAGCAAATAATTATGCATTCTTTGGATTATAATATCCTGCATCTCTTCTTTTAATTCACCAAAACATTCTGAAATACTCTTTTCAGGAAATTGAGTGTCTCCTTTTTGCTGTATGCAAATCATTTTCTTACCCTGCAGTTTCTCGCTTTCAATTGTTCCCTGCTTCATTTTTAATAATTCAACTTCAATTTTGCAGGCATCTCCTTTTGCATTTCCTTTGATTGTGTAAAGCCAAGATGCTGAAGCATCTTCTTTAATCCATGAAATTTTTTTACAACTAGCCATTGCGTTAACAAATTCCTGGCTTGTTGAAATAGGTTTTGCATAAAAAAATAAAAAATATCCTGTGAATACAATCAGCGCAATAATTAAAATAATTAAAGCCAACCCAACTCTTTTTTGCAAAACATTATAATGTGCATAACCTGTTATTTTTCGCAAACCTCTTTTAAATCTCATGCTATTAATAATCTCCCTCTCTTTTTAAATGTTTTTCAATTCATTTTCTATATCTAAAAAATCTTCTTTTGCAGGAAAATTCATAACCATTTGTCTGTAAGCATCTAATAT
Source organism: Candidatus Dojkabacteria bacterium (assembly GCA_017610445.1). Taxonomy (GTDB): domain Archaea; phylum Nanobdellota; class Nanobdellia; order Pacearchaeales; family GW2011-AR1; genus ARS1285. The sequence continues at coordinate 4,708 of JAFCCB010000021.1, read as the reverse complement.
ATTATCCTGAATTCTAAGTTTAGATTTTATTCTTCTTATAGAATCTTGAGAAGAATCATAGATATAAGAATTAAATTCAGTATTTAATATGTCTATAGCATCTACCAAATATTGATTAGATAAAAATATATCATCATCCCCCCCAAGCGCTTTTTCAACTAAATCATTAATCCTTTTTTCAGCATTAGCATTATATGAACTCATAAGAAAAAGTATCTTAATCTATTTATAAAGATTCATACACTGTATTAAAATGGAATCAAATTAATGTTAGTATCAGTAGAAACAAAATTTGTAGCAATTAAATTATTACAACCTAACTTTTCACAGATTTCTATAATCCTTGGCGTTGCTGTCCCATCAATTGCAATAACATATGGTGCTTCATTTAATTCTAAAGAAGAAAGTCGTCTTACAGGCCCTTTTTTAATTCTTTCAAGTTTGTCATTAAAAACAACTGCATTTTTACTTTTTGGAATTTTTTCTAATTCATCCTGAATTTTTTCTTTTTCTTTTGCAGTCAGTTTTTTAATTTTTCTTGATTTCTTTGTTTCCTCTTTATATTCTCTGACACCTCTTTTCCTCTTGCTAAAAATATATTCATCTTTCTTTATTTTTTTCCTTAATGCCTGGAGAATTTCCTTGCCTGTTAATTCTTCTACTTCTTTGCCTTCTGGAGCCATTGCAATAAAATCAATTTTTGCATTTTCAGTAACATTTTTAATAATTAAACTGCCTCCCCTGTCCCCATCAACAAATAAAGTGGTTGTTTTCTCTTTGCTTAATTCAGCAATTGAATCAGGAAGTTTTGCCCCATTCATTGAAATCACATTTTTCACACCATTTTTAAGCAAGTTAATAACATCTGCTCTTCCTTCAACAATTATTAATTCATCACCTGAAACATCCCCGCATGAAAGATTTTCAGTTCCATAACTCTTAATTTTAGAAGTTCTTGAAGAAGTTTTAATTTCATCAGTCATTTCACTGACATTATTTCCCGCTCCGCCTAATTTTTCCATTAATTTTTTAGCTCGTTCTAAGATATAGTCTCTTTTGCTTCCTCTGACATCTTCAATATCTTCAATTGTAATTTTTGTATCACCTGGCCCGATTCTTTCAATAGTTTCTAATGCAGCTGCGATAATACTTGTTTCTGTTTTGTCCATAGCAGAAGGAACCTCAATTTCTCCAATAGTTTTTCTGTCTTCAGAATTTGTTGTAACTTCAATTCTGCCTATTTTGCCTGTTCTCTGAAGTTCTCGCATTTCTAAATCCTCACCAAGCAAACCCTCTGTCTGCCCAAATATAGCTCCGATTATATCTGGCTTTTCAACTGCCCCTTCTGATTCAAACTTTGCATGAATTATATATTTTATTGATACTGGACTTATTTTTGCCATTTTTATTTACCTTCTATTATTTAATCATAAACTAAAAAGATTTTCAAGACTACTAGAAAAATTATACTTTAGTTACTTTTAGTAATGCCTTTTTATTAACAATTCTTAAAAATTAAATATGAATTGCGAATAGTGATTATTATAATCTTAATCTAGATAATCTTATTATCTTTATTATTATTAATAAATTAAGTTTGAGATGGTTTATAAAGTTAACGAATTAATTTAATATCTTAACAAAAAGAACGCTGTAAAAACTCATCTAAAGCTCATATTTCATAGAAATATCAAATAATTATAAAACAGAAATAAAAAAAACAAAAAAGAAAAATAAACTACTCGTCTTCGTCGTCATCCCCTAAATCAAGTTCATCCACTTCAAAAGAATCTTCTTCAGGCATATTATTTTGACCTCCTTATTTTAATTTTATATTATGTATTGAGTATTTAAACTTTTTGTTAATGCAGGACAAGTGTTTTTTCCGACGATAAATTGAAATTTTTAATCAAAAAAAACTTTTACTATTAAAGGGTGAGGAAAAGAGATTACATATTAATTTTAAGAAACTTTTAAGAAACCAAAACATTTAAATAATACTCCCCATTACTTATGTGTATGGATATTAGTAAGGAAGACTTGCTTAGAATAAACAAAGGTTTTGGAGGAAATCTTAGAAGTGGTTCAAGCATAGATTTTGCTATTGAAATGCAGAAAAATCATAAAATCAGCCAATATAAAAAATTAGCTTATTTATGGAGAGCAATATTAGTGGACCATCCATTTTCAGATGGAAACAAGAGAACAGCAACTTTTTTTGCTTTAAAATTTGTAGAAGAAAATCATAAACAGATAGATAGGGAGTTAATTATCCACCATACTTTATCAATAGCTAAAAAAAATATTACTAACATAAGACAAATTGAGTGGAGATTAAAAAGCTGTATTAAATAAGATAGCAATAGTTTATCAAAATATATGAGATGAACAAGAGAAACTTAATCTACTCAAAGCAAAGTTTAAAATATTATGATATTAATAATATCAAATAATAGAATAAAAATGACATTAAAACAAACACAAATAAATAAAATATTGAAAAAATACAAAGATGTATTTGAGGCTCTTGAAAACTATGATAAAACAAGAGAAATCCCTTTTCAGAGGAAAAGGATAGATATAACTCTATCAGTTGAAACTATAAATAAACTTAAAAAATTAAAACAAGAAACAGGAAAACCAATTTCAAGGATAATTGAAGAAAAGATTAGTTAATCAGAACACTCCTTCTGGAGATTCTAAACTAATAGGTTCTTTCCTTCTTTTTACTTTATCTAAGTGTTCTTTAAGTGTCTTTGGAATCTTAGTTATTAAAGCAGGCAAAGTGAAGTCAAACTGATGTCTTAACTGATGCCTTTTTCCTAATTCAAATTCATTAGAATCAGAATCTACTACTTTATTATCATAAACTATTACAAATTTTCCACCATAAATTTCCATAAGTTTTTTTATATTATCATCTACATATTTATTTTGGTTTTCAAAATATTCTATCTCTTTTTGTCTACTCATAATATCTTTGTCTGTCATTTTTATTCTTTATTAGAACTCTTTATATCTTCTTCTCAACTAAATCAGTGCAAACACCAGCAGCAACAGTTGCACCAGCATCTCTGATTGCAAATCTTGCCGTATGTGGATTAACTTTTGTAGTTTCAAGAACTAAGTTTCCCATTGGCTTAATCTTAACCATTGCTACATCCCCATTTTTAAGAAAGTCAACTTTTCCTTCCATAGGTTGTCCGCTTTTTGGATCAATTTTATGCAAGATTTCTGTGAACTGACAAGGAACTTGTGCTGTATGAACATGAAATACAGGAGTGTAACCTTTTGCAATAACAGTTGGGTGATTAATAACTGCAATCTGTGCTGTAAATTCTTCTGCTATTGTTGCAGGATGAGCAGCATCACAAATTACATCTCCTCTTGCAATATCTTTTTTTCCAACTCCTTTAATATTAATACCAACATTATCTCCTGCAGGAGCTTCTTTTAATTGTTCATGATGCATTTCAATTGATTTAACTTCTCCTTCAATTCCTGTTCCGCTTCTTCCAGGCAAAACTTTAATTTTTTGCCCAACCTTTAAAATTCCTGTTTCAACTTTTCCAACAGGAACTGTTCCAATACCAGTAATATCATAAACATCTTGAATTGGCATTCTCATAGGCAAGTCAATAGGAGGTTTAGGCTCGTCAAATAAATCCAACTGCTCCCATAATGTAGGTCCTTTATACCAGGGCATATTTGTTGATTTTTCCTTAATATTATCTCCTTTTAATCCTGAAACAGCCAAAAAAGTTGTCTTCTCAGCGTCAATTCCAACAACCTTCAACAGCTCAGAAACTTCTTTTTTTACTTTTTCAAAAACATCTTCTTTGTAATCAACAGTATCCATTTTATTAATCAACACTGCAATTTGCTGAACACCCATTGTTCTTAATAACCATAAGTGTTCTTTTGTCTGAGGCTGAACCCCTTCTTTAGCAGCAATTGTCAAGAAAGCAGCATCTGCCTGTGAAGCACCAGTAATCATATTTTTAACAAAATCTTTGTGCCCAGGAGCATCAATAATTGTAATTTGTCTTTTAGGTGTGATTAATTTTTGATAAGCTAAATCAATAGTAACCCCTCTTTCTCTTTCTTCTTTAATTTTATCCATAATATAAGCAAATTCAAAACCAGGCTTCCCTTGTTTTTCAGCTTCATCTTTTAGTTTCTTCATTTCATTTTCAGGGATTAATCCAGACAAAACCATAAGTTGCCCTACGCAAGTAGATTTACCATGGTCAACATGTCCTACAAAAACAATATTCATATTTGATTTTTCTGCCATTTTATTTTTATTTAATATATAATTTTAAGTATTTAAGTAATATATGATAAAAAAAAGGGTTTATAAAGTTTTTGTATTAAGCCATATTAATTCCATGACTTTCTAAATAATTTTTTATTTTTGGGTCTTTGTAATTACAATTTTCGCAAATTTTTATAGCCTCTTTAGCCATATTTTTTTTATCTTCATCTTTACAAAGTTCAATTATTTTATCAAGATTTCTTTTAGCGAGTCCTCGGGATTTTTTCCTCTTTTCAATTTCTAAAGGTCCATAACTAAGAAAACAATAATCACAAAAATTTCCCGCCTTTTTAAAATAACCAATAAAAGTTACTGCCATTTTTATCCATAATATTTTTGATATTGAGAATAATGCCATGGAATTAACTTTGCATCAGAATCATCTTCTTT
>JAFCCB010000058.1 GCA_017610445.1 Candidatus Dojkabacteria bacterium | reverse complement strand
CCAAACATATTGTTCTTTTTCATTTTTATCCATAAATTTAATATTAAATGCTTTTGGAAAACTTTGTTTTAATAAATGTGTTGAAGGTTGTTGAACAACCTTCCCATTTGGATTTAAAACATCTGTTGCATATGTTTTTTCTGCACCAGGAAACTTATCCCATTCAGGTCTTTCAAAAAATAATATTGGTAAACAAAAATTATCATGAAGAACCTGTTTTGTTGTTTCCATGTCTTCATGAACTTGTTTTATCGCATCTTCTTTTGTTTCGTGTGCACAATGAGTTTCTATCCAATGAAATTCTCTTGACCTTAAAAAAGGACGAGTTGCTTTTGTTTCATATCTAAAAACTTGTGCTCTTTGATAAGTTTTAAATGGAAGATTTTTATAAGAACGAATCCATAATGCAAACATTTGATAAAATGCTGTTTCTGAAGTAGGTCTTAAAGCTAATTTTTCTTGTAGTTTTGTTTCTCCTCCATGAGTTACCCAAAAAACTTCTGGGGTAAATCCTTTTACATGGGAAGATTCTAGTTTAAAATTTTTTTCAGGTATAACTGTTGGAAACCAATAAGGTTTATGACCTTTTAATTGAAGGACTTTTTCCATAATTTTGTACATTTTTTCCATAGCTAAGACAGACCAGGGTTGAAATACTATGAATCCTTTCACATTATATCTTAAATCTCCTAGTTCTGCTTTTTGAACTATATCTGTATACCAGTTAGAAAAATCTGTGTTTTTATCAATATTAAAGGTTATTTTTTTGTTTTTTGAATTTTGTTTTTTCATATTGTTTTGGTTTTGTTTTTCTTTAGATTTTTTGGGTTCTGTTAATTCTTTGTCTGCTTGTTGTTCTTTTTGTTTAAGTTCTTTTTGGGTTATGTTTGCACCTAAATAAATTCTCTGTTTATCTACTTTTTTACCTTTTCTTATGGATTTTACTCTATAATAATACTTTTTCTCTCCTTTTTCTTTGATTTCTGTGTATGTCATAATCTAAGACACTAAGGTTTTTTCGATGTATCTTCCTTTAATTTAGTCATTATATGTTTTATGTGTCTACATCTATTTATAAATCTTTGTGTATGTAGACGTATATATATTTATGCGTCTACTTGTTGTTTATTATCTTCCTGGGCGCGGTTCATAAATTATTCCTTCTTCTAAAAGTTTTTGGATTTCTTGAGTTATTATTTCTGGTCTAGAATTTTTTAAATTTAGGATTATTTCTTCTTTATCAATGCCTTCTTTTGGCTCTGCTTGTTTAATTTTGTCAATAATCTCATCTCTTAAGGCTTTAACTTTATTTTTTTGTTCAGAAGTTAATGGTTTTGAAAATGTTTTTTCAATTTCTAGTTTTCTTACTAAAAGATATTTTGGATCTGCTTTTTTTATTAATTCTGGTAAAATATAAATTTCTTGATTATATGAACGAAGAAGTCCAATAATTATTAAAGTGTCTCCTTGAGAAGTGTCTTGTAATTTAGCAATCTCTTCTCCAAATAGTCTTGCTCTGATTTGCCCGCTTCCATCATCAATAGTTATAGAAGCAAATTTTCTTTCACCTTCTGATTCAAATTTATCAATAACATTTGCAATTATATTTACTCTTAGAATTTTTTTATCTCCTATTTCTACAAATTGAAGTCTTTTGTTTAATTCCTCACTTTCTTCAAATATTTGGTTTGCTTTAAGAATATCTCCAATTCTTAATTTGTATGATGTTTCTCTTTTTTTAAATTCTGGCATGTTTTTTTAATATTTTTAGTTTATTATTTTATATCTTATTTTATTATCTATAATTTGTTATAGATTTTGGGGTGGGATTTTGATTAAGCTTTGTTATTTCTTGTTTAGCTGAAATTACTGATTATATGGCTTGATATTTGTTTGTATTTTAGCATTTTTAAGAATCGTTAATATGTTTTTTAAAGATTTATGTGATTAGGAAGATTATTTTTATTTATTACTAAGATATAAATAGATTTTTAGAAAAATTTATATGGGATTACTCATTAATCTAATTATGAGACTAAAAAAGGTTGTTTTTATAGGGGCATTACTTTGGGGGGTTAATGCTTCTTGAATCAAGAATACTTAACAAATTTTTGTATAAATTAAGCCTCTAACATGGCTTATTACATTATTAACTATGCCTTTATAATCCTATTAATTTTATTAGCAAGTTTAATTTATTTTAGAAAAAGAGAAACGGGGATCTTTGAAGGAGTATATCTCGGATTTATATTTATCTTTGTAGGAGTAGTATTAAACTCTATCCTTACTATTCCTTTGTTCTTATATATGCAATATCTTCTATTAATTTCAAAAGAAAGTTTTATCTACTATGCTCTTAATCTAATTATTTGTACAATTATTGGATTTTTAAAGAAATAGAAAAGTCTAAAAAGATGGGGTTTATTTGTTTTTTATGAAATATGAACCTGTCTTTAAATTTGCAGAATATAATGTATTCATGACAGATTTATTCTTTCAACCCTATGGCGAAGTAGACTCCATTATAACAATAAAAAATGGGAAGTGGGAATTTTTTATAGCTAAAGATTCTGCTAAAAGATTAGCTGAAGAAGGATTTAATTTTGCATTTAAAAGAGGATTTTATGATAAATTTAAAAAGAAGAGCTTATCTCTTGGAAAAGAGTTACTAGGGTTAAATAAAGAAGAAATAGATTCTATAGATAATGAAGAATTTCTATTGTTCTTAGAAAATTTTTTTGATTTAGGTAAGAGATTTGCTGAAGAATATAAAAAAACAGAATTTTTTTATTTTAGAAAGATAGAAAAAGAGATAAATGAATACATTCAAGGTAAATTTTTTTTTGAAGATATTTTATCCAATAAAGTAGATTTAGCTTCTTGGCCTAAAGATAAGAAGGCACTTGCAGATTATATAATCAGTATGCAACACCTAAAGATTAAATTAAGAAAATTTATTAATGAGGTTCTTATAGGAGAAAAATCAATATGTTCAAGGATTTTAAAACAGATTATTAAAAGAACTGGAAGAGATGATTCTATCGATATGACTTTAGCAGAAATAAAAAACTGTTTGAATGGAATAAGAATACCAGAAGTATATCCCAGACATATTTATTCATATATTAAATTTAAAGATGGCAATATAAATATTTTATCTGGAGGGGATGCTTATAGAAAAATAAGAGAACTAGAAAAAGAAATTCCAAAAAATGAAGTTATCGGAACTCCTGCCAATAAAGGGGTTATGAAAGGAAAAGTAAAAATTATTCCTTTATCCTTAAACCCAGAACAATATCTCTCTAAATTAGAAAAAGGAGATATCTTAGTTTCAGATACAACAGGACCTGAAATGATGCCTATTATAAAAAAAGCTGCTGCAATTGTTACAGATGAAGGGGGAATGATGAGTCATGCAGCTATTGTAGCAAGAGAATTTAATATTCCTTGCGTTGTTGGAACAAAATATGCTACAAAGGTCTTTAAAGATGGAGAAATGATTGAAGTTAATGCTAATAATGGTGTTGTGAGAAAAATAGATTAAATCCCCTTTTATATTAATTGAACAAATCCTGATTTAGGTTGGTAAACATCTCCTGTTTTTTTAAGTTTTTCTAATGCTTCTTCAAATTCTATATCAGACACATTTTTTCCTAAATCTTTTTTCAAAACATCTAAAGGGATCATTTTTCCATGTTGTTCTTCAAGTTTTTTTATTGTTTCTTTAATTAAGATTATTTTATTTCTCTGGCTTGAAGAGGTTGAAGCTGAGAATCTATCAATGTCAAAAGTTTTTGTTTCAGAATCATAACCTACTTGCATTAGATAATAATTTGTAAGCCTTATTGCAACTTGCGCATCTTCTTTATCAACAGTTTGTGATAAGCGAGTTTTTGCATGAGCTTCTGCAAGTCTTACTAATCCTTGTAATTGTCTTGCAGAAATAGGGATTGAATGAGCCCCTCCTACTGATTGCATATTTCTTAATTTAACATAAAAATTTTTAATTTCATTTACTGATTCATTTGTTAATTTTGGTTCGTATTTTTGTTTTGAATAAGCAATATATTTTCTAAATAATTCCCTGTCTATTGCTGGTTTTCTTCCTTTCATTTGATGGCTGTCTAATACATGAGTTGCAATAGCACTATCTTGTTTTGTGTTTGGTAAATCTCTTA